>NZ_JAMYOE010000025.1:0-98592 GCF_040319695.1 Mesorhizobium sp. M0898
GAGCGATCTGCTCGGCCGGAGCGGATTCTGTTTGCTGCTGCTGATTGCGCCGCTTCTTGCGGGGTTGCTCGGACTCGGCTGGAGCGATCTGCTCGGCCGGAGCGGATTCTGTTTGCTGCTGCTGATTGCGCCGCTTCTTGCGGGGTTGCTCGGACTCGGCTGGAGCCGCCTGCTCGGCCGGAGCGGATTCCGTTTGCTGCTGCTGGTCGCGCTTCTTCTTTCTGGGCTGCTCTGCCTGCTGGCTTTGCGCGCAGGCCTCCGCCGACTCGCCCTCGGCGCAACTCGATTGCACTGGGATGAGCGGCGCTGCGGTACGTTGCACGGGGCCGAATGCGGCGTCGCCTTGCAGTGGGAACGCGCCTAGCGGCGCGGACGCCATCAACAGGCCAAGCGCCGTGCCTGCCAGAATCCGTGGTTGGCGTTTCATCATAAACACTCCTTGTGGCGTCCCATCCATGCCCAAACTTTCAGCAACCATGTTTGGTTCCTGTTTGTAGGTTCTAGCTGTGGCACAGGGCGATTGACCGGCGTTTTGAAGGCGACTTCATGTCATTCGTATGGTCCTGGCGTATGTTCCGGCGTATGGTCCCGGCGTATCGTTCGGACGAGGGTGCACGGTTGCCGTGCTTGACCTTGAAGCGTCCGGGGGCCACATGCCGACGATGGAAAAGCCGTTCTGGAAGACCAAGACGCTCGAGGCGATGACCCCGGCCGAGTGGGAATCACTCTGCGACGGTTGTGGCAAGTGCTGCCTGTCGAAACTCGAAGACGAGGACACCGGAGAGATCTACTGGACCAGCGTCGGCTGCCGGCTGTTCGACGCTGGAAGCTGCCGCTGCTCCGACTATGCCAACCGGCTGGCGCGTGTTCCGGATTGCGTCGGGCTGACGCCGCAGAACGTGCGCACCATCAGCTGGCTGCCCAAGACCTGCGCTTACCGGCTGGTGGCCGAGGGCCGCGATCTCTATTGGTGGCACAGGCTGGTGTCGGGAAGCGACGAGACCGTGCACGAGGCCGGCATCTCGATGCGCGGCCGGGTCAGCGCCAGCGAGACCGACCTTGCCGAGCCGGACGACTATTTCGACCATATGCTCGCGGACGAGCCTTAGGATTTCCTGCGGTAACGAAGACCGGGAACCATGGCAAAAGGGTACGTTCCCCATCTGCCCTGCATAGAACGGTTCCAGAAACGGACAGACTAACGGCTGGCCCATTCTTGCCGCATGAACGGGGGATGAATGGCCGGTTCGCAAAAAATTCAGACAGGCGGGTGCATTCTCCTCGCATAGGTTTGACGAAAACGGGTGGAAACCCTCAAACAAGGAGAGAAGACAATGTTCAATACCATCAAGACGGTTGCTCTTTCGGCACTTGTCGGCCTTGGCACGCTTGCTGCCATCCCCGCTCATGCTGACAGCATCTATCTCGGCTTCGGCAACAACCAGGATCCGCGCGTCGGCGTCTATACCGGCGACGAAGATGATGGTTACTATCGCGAACACCGCCGTCATGGCGGCTGGCGCCGGTCCTGTTCGCCGGAGCGTGCCATTGACAAGGCCGAACGCATGGGCCTGCACCGCGCCCGCATCATCGACATCAACCGCCGCACGGTCAAGGTCGCCGGCCGCCAGTATGGCGACCGCGTCGTAATCGTATTCGCCAACGAGCGCGGCTGTCCGATCATCTATCGCTAAGGTCTTCGGGCTTGCGGCCGGCTGACTTGCAGCCGGTAGAGTAGCGGAGCCCTTTCCGCCAGGACGGAAAGCGCGGCTCAAAAAACCCCGGAGGATCGATCCTCCGGGGTTTTTTCATGCTGCAAGCGATGATCATTTCAATTCGAAAGTCACCGTCACCTGTGCGGTATAGGAATTCTCGCCGGCTTGCACCGGGACCGACGCGCCGGCGGCATCGAATGCCTTGGCGTTGATCGGCATCGGCGGTGGTGCGAAATTCTGGTCGGTGATTTCCAGGACCCGGCCGATGCCGACGCCGGCCGCTTCGGCCAGCGTCTTGGCCTTGGCCATGGCATTGGCGACGGCCTTCTTGCGCGCCTCGGTGACGGCTGCCGCCGGATCGTCGTTGGAGAAGGAGATGCCGCCGCCCTGGTTGACGCCGAGCGACACCGCCTTGTCGAGAATGTCGCCGGTCTTGTCGATGTCGCGGACGCGCACCGAAAGCGTGTTGGTCACCTGATAGGCGACAAGCTCGGCCTCCTGGCTGCCGTCGGGCTTGTTGGTGTAGTTATAGCGCGGATTGATCTGGATGCCCGCTGTCTGCAGGTCGCGCTCCTTGATGCCGGACGATTTCATGGCAGCGATCACCGCGGCCATGGCGTCGTTATTGGCATCGAGCGCTGCACGTGCCGTCTTGGCTTCGCGCATGACGCTGAGCGTCAGCAGAGCCAGATCGGGTGCTATCGCCGCCTCGCCTTCACCGGTGACGACGATACGCGGCGGCGGTGGCGAATCGGCGGCGGCCGCGATCGCCGGAAATGCGATTGCGGCGGCAATCGCCAGGGGCAAGATACGTCTGGTCATGAAATCTCCTCGATCTGGGATCCCAAGACAGCCGAGTGTTGGCCGGCGTCCAATGGGCGACGTGCAATAGGTTATCAATATGGGCTGATTTGGGCGATCCCTGCCAGCCCCCTTGGAACGCCTGCTCGGAAAGCCTTGTGCGGTTCAGGGAAAAACACTAATCCAGCGCCGTGGGGCCTGTAGCTCAATGGTTAGAGCCGGCGGCTCATAACCGCTTGGTTGGGGGTTCGAGTCCCTCCGGGCCCACCATTGGCTTTTGTGGCCGTTGATTTAATTGGATTTTTTGGCCATTTTTGTCCCACCTCTTTCAACCCCCTCAGAAAGTGGGACACTTTTGTTCTCTTTTCGATCGATAACCAGCAGGTATTTCGCCGCTCTCGCTACCTTCCGGCGACGCGCTTTCTTGATGTAGTGGTCGGGCTGCTGGTACGTAGTCCACCCATATATCGCCTTCAGCTGCTCGTGCGTCGCGCCGTTCTCAGCGGCGATCGTCGCGCCGGCCTTCCGAATTCCATGAGCACTGCAGTGCGGCAGCTCAGCTTGATCACACCACTGGCGCATCTTGTTGCCCAGACCGTTCTCCGAGAACGGGCGACCATACTCATTGACCAGGAAGGTCATCTGGTCGGAAGGCGTGTGCTCAAGTTCCGCCTCTAGTTCGGGCAGAAGCGGGAGCTCCACCAACACCGCATCCTTGTTACGACTGGTCTTCCCAGGCTTAATTCTGATCCACTTCTCCCACTGCTCGGTCTCCTCGTTGTAGACGAGCGTGATGTGCTGTCGACCGAAGATCGCGACGTCGGACAACCGCAGGCCAGTAAACATGAAGATCGAGAGCGCACGTCTGGCTGCGGTACCCAGCGGATGCCGCTTCTCATATTGAACGATCTCCGACACGTCCCATGGGTGCCAGCCGTCGCCGCTCTTTAGCCGTCTGATGCCGCGGGCGGGATTGGAGTCGACGCCCGGAATCTCTGTGTCCCTTGCCCACTCAAACATCGCGCTGATGGCTTTTACGATATTGTTTGCCGCGCCCAGGGCGTCGAGCCTGGTGTCCCTGATCTCCTTAACATGAGACCGTTTCATACCGGCGAATGGCAGAGATCCCTTGGTGGGATACTGAGGATCCGGGTCACCTTCGAGGGGATGAGGTAATTCGCATACGCGCTCCAGAATTGCTCGTCGGCGCGCCATAGTGTCTTGGGTGATTTCCGTGCCGCCCCGACGGTAATACTCCTGGCAAAGCCACAGTAACGTGCCTTTCTTCGCTGGCTCGGAAGGCTTGGGGAGGCGCCGGCAAATCTCGGGAAGAGTGCCGGGCCGAACATAAGAGACCTCGGCGCGTGCGCAGCGCAGTTCCTCGAGGAACTCGTCGCTGCCGGTCGGTTCACGGAGCCGGACCTTCTTCCGACCCGGTGCGCGAAAATAGTACCGATCATTGCCGTGGCGATCAGTGTCCTTCACTACGCCCTTAAGATCGATTTTCACGGGCTCATCCGTCATGTTCGTGGTTTTCGATCCCAAGGATTGTCTAGTGGCGGCGAATCTTCGTCAAGCTTTGGTGCTCCTCCGATTTGGCGGTGAGGGAGCTTTCGAAAGGCCAATACAAGTTCCTCGACGTCCCAAACAATGCGCCCCTTGCTCGGCATTCGTGGCTGCGGCATCCGGCCGTCCTGGACCATTTCATCAAAGGTCGTTGAGCTTACGCCGATGAACGTCGCAGCCTGCTCGCGATTGATTCCTACCGGCGGGAGCGAGGGCGGCAAGACGCTCGGGGTGCGTAGCATCGGTTTAGCGCGTTGAAAGCGCGTTTTTGACGCCTGCCTGTCTTCCTATGTACCTGTCCGAATATTGCAGACGCTCAATCATGTCCTGGCCCTGTGCTTGCAGGCTCACCCTAGGTCTCCAGACCTAGGATCGCTCAAGACACCGGACTCTTTTCCAGCCTTTGTGTACGATGATGGGTATCTTAATGCGCTCGAGGCCAAGAACTGAATGGTCGGCGACTTGGAAGGGCAAAATGACCGCGGAACCACGAATCTGAGTCAGAGGCGGAATCCAACTGAGGAAAGCATGGCTGTGTTTTCAGACGGTTATGACTCTCATGCATGCGTAACAACCAACAAGAATACAAACAAAATATTTCTGTGGATTACTTTCATTCCTCATGGAATGCGCGACTGATTTGGTCCGACAGCGGCTTCACAAAATAAGAAAGCGCCGTACGCTCGCCCGTCTGGATCATCGCTTCGGCCGGCATGCCGGGCACGAGCGTCAGGTCCTTGAGCTTCGTCAGTTCCGCATGCGGAACCGACAGACGCACCAGGTAATACGAAACGCCGTTTTTTTCGTCCGTCGCCAGATCGGCTGCGATCCGGCTGACATATCCGTTCAATACCGGCGTGGTCCTCAGATTGAAGGCTGACATCCGCAGCACGGCCTTGTGACCAAGCTGGATTTGGTCGATGTCCTTCGGGGTGATTCGTGCTTCAAGCGCAAGATCGTCGCCTTCCGGCACGATTAGCATAATCGGATCGGCGGGCGTGATCACTCCTCCGACCGTATGAACTGCGAGTTGTTGAATGGCGCCTGACTGCGGCGCGACAATATCGATCCGTCGCAGTTCCTGTTCAGCCGCCACCTTGCGCTCAACATACTCCCCGACCTGCGCCTGAACCTCTCTGAGCTCCTGGCCGACTTCCGTCTTGAAATCCGGATCGATCTGCAGGATCTGGAGGCGCGTTTCGGCTATGCGGGCTGCCGTCTGTGCCTGATGTGCAATCTTCTCACCGCGTTCGCCGCCGAAAGTGGCAACCTGCGTCTTCAGGCTGTTCAAGCGTTGGTCCGAGACAATGCCTTGGTCGCGCAGCCCACTCAGGGCAGCAATTTCCTTTTGGAGAATCTCGGTGCTTTTCTCAGAAGCGATTTCCTGCGCCTTGAGCCCCTCGATCTCGTGCTCATATTGAGTGATGCGTTCCGCTAGCTGCGCCTGCCTTCCGTCGCGGGATTGTCTGCGGAATTCGAACAGCCGCGTCTCGCCATGTACTGCCGAAGCTACGTCCGGAACATCTCTGCGGGCGAGCAGCCAGTCCGGGAAGGCGATCTCCGCCAGATCGTCACGCTCAGCTTCGAGTCGTGCCAGGTTGGCGGCCAGCTCATCGAGCCGCTTGGTGACTACAGCGAGAGTGGCGCGCGTCTGGGTGGCGTCGAGCCGCATGAGGATGTCGCCGGCTTTTACTTTATCACCTTCGCTCACCAGGATTTCTCCCACCACCCCGCCGGTCGGGTGCTGCACCTTCTTCACATAGGAATCGACGACAAAGTGTCCGGACGCGACAACCGCACCGGAGAGATTCGTGAAGGCCGCCCAGGCTCCGGCTCCTCCAACAAAGATCACGCTCGCCAGAAGGCCCGCCACCAGGTGCCGGCGAATGGAGCTGGAAACGTCATTATTCTGATGAATGCCGGCCACCGGGATCCTCCATGTCAGCGCGCTCTCCCACGTTATCCTGTGTAGACTCGATGGCCTTGACGCCAGCGCCTGGTGCCATCGCTGCCCTCTTCAAGACTTTGGAAAGCGCTTCATCACGCGCACCGAATGCTCGCTGCCGTCCACCTTCCATGACCAACACAAAATCCACGGCGCGGATGGCGCTCGGCCGATGGGCGACGACAACCGCAATGCCCTTGCGCCCGCGCACGGAGGCGATCGCCTTGACGACCGCAGCCTCACCTTCCGCATCGAGATTGGCATTGGGTTCATCCAGCACAACAAGGAAAGGGTCTCGATAAAGAGCACGGGCAAGACCGATACGCTGGCGCTGCCCGGCGGAAAGTGCCGATCCGGCCTCACCAATCGGAGTTTCGTAGCCGTGCTCAAATCCGAGGATCAGTTCGTGCGTGCCCGCTGCTTTCGCCGCGGTGACAATAGCCTCAGGGTCAGGATTATCTTCAAAACGAGCGATGTTTTCGGCAATGGTGCCGTCGAACAGTTCAACACCTTGCGGCAAATAGCCGATATGACGGCCTAGCGCTTCCGGGTCCCATTGATCGAGGCTTGCGCTGTCGATGCGAACCTTTCCGGCGACCGGCGTCCATGCGCCGACGATGGCGCGCGAGAGTGTCGACTTGCCCGAACCCGATGCACCGATGATCCCGAGTGCGCTTCCCGCCTGAACGGCAAACGCAAGGCCGGTCACGGTCGGCTTCCTTTCGCCGGGCGGAACGATTGTCACGCCTTCGACGCGGAGTTCGCGTTCAGGTGCAGGCATTGGCATAACAGGAGCGGTTTCAGGAACCTTTCCCAGGAGGTCCTCCAGCCGCGCCCAACCCTGGCGCGCCATGAGGAAGGGTTTCCAGCTTGAAATGGCCAGATCGACCGGAGCCAGCGCACGCCCCATCATGATCGAACTGGCAATCATGACCCCGGCCGTAGCCTCCTGCCTGATGACAAGATACGCGCCGACGGCAAGAATGGCCGATTGCAGCAGCACGCGCAACGACTTTGCAATGCCACCCAGCCCACCTGCCACGTCCCCAGCTTTCCGGTTGGCGGCCAGATACTCGGCATTGGCCTTGTGCCATCGGGCAGCGATCCGCTTTGCGAGACCGAGAGCTTGAACGACCTCGGCATTGCGGCGCGCTGCTTCCAGTAGACCATTGCGTACTATGTTGTGGTCAATGGTATCGCGTATCGGCCGTTGCGAGAGAGTGTTGGTAAGAAGTGTCAGAGATGTGAGACCGATCGCCCCGATAAGTGCCGTCATGCCGATCCAGAAATGAAGGAGGAAGCAAATGGCAAGATAAAGCAGCATCCATGGCAGATCGAAGAACGCTGTCGGACCGTTTCCACCTAAGAATCCGCGAATATTGTCGAGGTCGCGAAGCGGCTGCAAGCCGTCGCCCGGCATGCGCGTTAAAAGCGGAAGGCGAACGATCGCATCGTGAACGCGTCCGGAAAACTGTTCATCGAAACGCTCGCCAATCCGCAGCAGCACGCGGGCGCGCAAAACGTCGAGCAGGCATTGGAACGCATAAAGCCCTGCAGCAAGCACGACGAGCCCCACTAGCGTCGATACGCTGCCACTTGCCAGAACGCGGTCGTAGACCTGAAGCATGAACAGCGGCGAGATCAGCGCAAGCACGTTGACCACGCCGCTGATCAACAGAATTCCCCAAATAGCGGAAGTCAGAGGGAAAGGTCTCAAAGCTGAATCCTTCAAGGAATGGTTACTCACGTAGGTCTCCGTGAGGATCTGGCGACCCAGCTCCCTATATTGCTCCCCGAGCGGGAACCGACTCGCTGATTCAGGATCAGTGCTCCCGCCGAATATGTTTGGCTTGGCATCTAATGGAGCGGGTCAACAACAACACCGTCCGGCTGAAGGTTTGGAAGGGCAACGTCATCGTGGCCGGCCGCAAGGGCCCGAACAGGCTTCCGCCTCCACGCGTTCAGGGAGATTTCGGTGTACGACCAGCGCGACGTGCAGGGCTTCGTCAAGCTATACACGCTGCGACTGCTCCCGGGCGCCCCGGCCCATCGCAAGTAGCGGAGACGGAAAGCGCCCGCCCAGGGGGGCGGGGCGCTGTTCCGTATGGGTTTTCTGGATCAAACGAAGGTGAAGTCCGACGCGGTCAGGCCTAGGTCGGCCACGGTGACCACACCGCCCAGGTGGGCGAACTCATGCCCGTTGTTCTCGGCGGTGACATAGGCCAGAGTTGCGACTCTGTCGCTGTAGCTGCTTTGGTAGACAATGATGTCGCCGGCGTGCTCGCCGGAGATCGCACTCGCGGCTTCAGAAGCAGAGTTGAAAGATTCGCCAGTGATCACCACGACGTGTTCGCCGTTCGCACCCGAGGCCGCACCACTGTAGAAGCTGCTCACCGGGTAGCCGGACTGTATGCTGGCGTTGTTGACGAAGTTCGCGCCAAAACCGTCGTTGTAGAGGCCCACAGCATCGAAGGCGAACTTATCCTCCGTCGGGTTGAAATCGGTGATAGTGGTAATGTCCGACTTCGACCCGACAACCCCAGGCACCGGATTGTGGAACTGGAACACGAACGTGTCATTGTCGGTGCCCCCGGTCAACGTATCCTGGCCGTCACCCACGTAGAGGACATCCTGGCCGGGACCGCCGCTGAGCCTGTCATTGTCCTCACCGGAGATGCGCGCGTTGAAGCGGCCGTTGTCGCCGGAGAGATCGTCCCAGCCATCTCCGCCGAAGATGCGGTCGTTACCCTCGCCGCCAATGGCTCGGTCACTGCCCTGGCCAGCCGAGATCTCGTCGTTGCCGGCACGACCGTCAATCCAGTCATTGCCCTGGAAACCCTCCATCCAATCTTCAAGCTCGGTGCCGAGGAGTGTTTCGGAACCCGGGCCACCCTCGATAATCTTTGCCATCGAAAATACTCCTAATGATGCACCCTGCCTGACGCGTTCATATTCCTCATCGGATAATTAGAAAAATCGATTGCTTGGATAGACACACATTTACGAAATGGATGCACTCACGTTCACTTCGCCGTTCTGCTGAGCAGTTGCGGGCTCGCTGGCGGCGGGGACGCTGGTCGCCCAAGCAATCGATCTGAAGATTCGACACTCAAACCACCAGGACAACACTTCGTAACGGGGCCGTCCTAGTTCGGCCCCAAACTTCTCTCTGTTGCTCGACGCCGGCATACCCGCACCGTAAGCGCTGGACGAGGACAAGTTCCGCTGGCCGCGGGTGGAGAACGGCGTGATCCGGCTTGCCGCGCCGAACTGATGGCGCTCGTCGAAGGCATGGACTGGCGCGTTTGAGCCGAACGGAGACGGCGTCCGACGTCGGCCGGATAGGCCGTGGCGAAGTGACTCAGGCGCAAAAGGCGGGCCTCAGGCCGTGCAAAATAAGCTCCTGTCGGCGTCATGACGAGAAGCGCTTCGGCCCGTCCCCACGAAATCATCCGCTCAAGGCGATGTTCGTCGCCATGGCGGCGGAGAAGGCCGAACTGCAACAACTCCGGAGCGAAACACTCAAGGCCGAGATCGTCCGGATGGCGACACTCAACGAGCGTGCCCAGGAGAGGATCGCCGACCTTCATGGGATCGTCAAGCAGCTGGAGCGCGCCGCTTCGGTCGCAGCTCCGAGAAGCTCGAACGTGCCCAGCAGGCCTTCGCCTTCGAAATCCAGACCGGGCTCGGCGCGATTGAGTCCGAGCTCGAGGCCGCAAGACCGACAGGCGAGCCGCGACGTGCTGCGCGACCGCGCAAGGCGTTCCCGGCGCATCTGGAGCGGGTCGAGATCGTCATCCAGCCCGAGCCATGGGGGAAGAAGCGCTCCCGCAGCCAATCGTCCAGTCCGTCAAACGCGGTCGGCCGCACAGGCTTGCGAAACGGAACAGTCCCGCCCTCGCTTAGATACCGAGGCACCGTGTTGCGAGCGCACCCGAATTCGTTCGCCCGTCGGTTCCCCAGCCAAGCTCATCCAGCGGCAGCATCGCTGCCACCTCTTCAGGCTGAAGGATCTGCTCTCCCTGCATCGTTCTCGACAATGCAGGAATCGCCCAATCCCAATCGCCATCCATGCCTCCTCTCATAACCGAGGGGTCGTCGGCCGACAACTGAGACGTCCGGTGCTCTTAGGCGGGGTAATCATACGAGATGCCTCCTGCAACATCATTTCCCGCATCCATAGGCTTGCCGGATCATTATTGTGAAGCGCAGGCCATTGGACGGCCTCCGTGAATGCGGCAGGAAGTGGCGGCGGAAGTTCGACAATCCGCAGGGGTGTTAATTTTGCGAAATGCTGCGCCAGCCGTAAGGGCATTGTCCCAATGCGGTTGGTGCCTGATAGAAGGGGCGGGATCATGCTAAAGCCCTGTACGACGACCTCGATACGTCTCTCGAAACCGTTCTCGAGCAAATACCATTCCTCGATGGAGGGCTGCCGGGTGTCCCCGAATTTAAGCACAACCTGCCCCATCGACAAGTATCGGTCGAATGTAAGTGGCTCTGACAGCTGCTTGTTCGTGCCGCAGCCTACGCATACGAGCATATCTTCGAACAGGGCTGCGCGAGGATGTTTCGACATGAACACTTCCGGCATAATCAGAAAATCAACGTCGCCGCGCCGGAGAAGCTCCTCGGGGTCGTCGGAAATAAGCAGACATTCGAAGCGGACGGCGGGAGCTTCCCGCGCAGCACGCTTTACGATCTTCTTAAAAAATACGAGCGTGAGGTAATCGGAAAGGATGATGCGGAAGCGACGATCCGATCGGGCCGGGTTAAAGGCGTCCCAGGAAATAATCGACAGCTGGATGTGCAGCAATGCCTCCCGGACTGCTGTGGCGAGCCCCTCCGCGCGCGGTGTCAAAATGAGTTCGCGGCCGTTCATCGTAAATAGCTCATCGCTGAAATAGGCGCGTAACCGACCGACGGCGGCGCTCATGGCCGGCTGACTCAGGTTAATACTGCGGGCCGCGGCAGTGACTTTACGCTCCCTGATCAAAGCGTCCAGCACAACCAGGAGATTTAGATCGAGTCCCTTAAAACGCATGTATTGACCTATCCGACGCGTGGATGGGTATCGCCCAAAGAATCAATTTTACGAATGGTGAGTAGCGTCAACGCATCAGCCGACGACGAAATAGAGCAACCGATAGGAAGAACGGCAAAACCGTGTATATGCAAAGCGCGCCGATATGCAGGCCCATGCTGCCGGCCGGACGGCCAAGCATCGCCGGACGAATGAGGTCAATTGCATGTGCGAGCGGCAACAAGGAGGCGACGTCCTGAAAAGCGCCGGGCAATTGGTTGACCGGAAACATCGCGCCGCAAAGGAACAGCATGGGTGTTATAACAAGCGTATTATAAAATATGAAATATTCATAACTGGGCGCAAGCGCCGTGACGACCATCGCTAGACTCGCGAAGGCGAGGCCACTGAGAGCGATGACTGGCAGCAAGCAGAGGATGGATGGCCACGATGTGTAGCCGAGCGTGGTGGCAACAATAGTGATTGCTGTGCCCGCCATCAGGGCCTTGGTGGCTGCCCACGCCAATTCGCCGAGTAAGATATCGCCGAGCGTCAGCTGAGTGCATAGCATTCCTTCCCAGGTGCGCTGGTTGTCCATGCGGCCGAAACTCCCGTAAACCGTTTCAGCAGTCGCCGATGCCATCGCGCTTGTGGCAACCATGCCAGCCGCGAGAAACGCAATGTACGAAGTGCCCTCAACAGGACCTATCATTGTTCCGATGCCAAAGCCGAGACCGAACAGATAGATCATCGGATCGGCGAGGTTGCCGAGAACCGATGCAAGCCCGATTTTCTTCCATCCAAGATAGTTGCGGCGCCAAACCGCGACCCAATTCCACGCATTGGCGGGCATGGCCGCCGCATAACGTTCGCCCATTGTTCAGTCCTCCATCTCGCGCCCGGTTAGCCGCAAGAACACATCCTCGAGATTGGGGGGACGCTGCAGAAGGCGCAGACCCGCGCGCCCGCGTAGCTGCACCAGCACCTGCTCCGGATCGGGTGCATAGCAAAAAAGCGTCTCACCGCTCACCTCGATGCGCTGTGCGTACGGCCGGATCAGCGCACCCAGTTCATGCGGATTGCCGCCGTAGACCTCGACCACGTCACAGCCGATCTGCTCGTCAATGAGTGCGGACGGGCGGCCTTCGGCGATCTTGCGCCCCTCCTCCATAACGCACAGCCGATCGCACAGCCGCTCGGCCTCTTCCATGAAATGGGTAGTCAAAAGAATAGTCTTGCCCCGCGCCAGCAGCGATCGCAGCCGTTCCCAGATCAGGTGGCGGGCCTGCGGATCGAGGCCGGTGGTCGGCTCGTCCATCACTAGCAAGTGCGGGTCATTGATCAGCGCACGCGCGAGCGTCAGGCGCCGCTTCATGCCGCCGGACAGTTCGGCGACGCGCGCATCCGCTTTGTTCTCGAGGCGGGCGAACTCAAGCAGCGACGGTATGACCGCTTCGATCTGGCGTCTGCTCATCCGGAAGTAGCGCCCGAACACCAACAGGTTCTCGCGTACAGTGAACGCGTTATCAAGATTGTCGAACTGCGGGACCACGCCGATGCGCATACGTGCCAAACGCGCGCGCGCCGGCACTGGAGCGCCGAGCACAGTAATCTTCCCCGCATCAGGCGATGTCATGCCGAGGACCATACGCGCAATCGTGCTTTTGCCCGCGCCGTTCGGTCCCAAGAGCCCGAAGCATTCCCCCGCCGTAACGCGGAACGACAGTCTGTCGACAACGAGCTTGTCATAAGTTTTGCTTACGTCAGTAAGATCGATCGTTACCGTGGACATGGGTTCATTTTACCGAGAGCGTCGCCACGACTGGCGGTTGCTGTTGCCTGCCGGACCTGAAACTGTGACTCGTCTTCGCCATCCCAGCCGTCGATAACGAACTGATCGACATCACAAGGATTTAGCCCCTGTTCCGCCAAAGCGGCGACAATTGCGTCGAGATTATCGATGGTTTGATAACGCGGATTGTTGTGCCGCTTTTCCTGCTCAACGCAGAAGACGAGCCGTCCATCCTCGACAAGGGCGATCGCCCCATCATGGGTCAGCTTGGTACCACAGATGCGCATAGTGTCTCCACGTTAACGGCGATAGATTCGATTCATCAGGAAGTGGAAAGCGGGTTCCGGAAACGGACGAGCAAGCAGTCTTCGTTGACCGACTCGCCCCGACACTCAAGACGCTCTACCTCGATCAACGTTTCGTTCAGCATGGCGATGACCGGCTCAGCACCAGCGGCGTGACCCCAGCGACGGCAATTAGCATCCCTTGCCGATCCGAAGATCAGATGCCCGCCTGGCGCAAGCACCCGCACCAGGTTTTTGACGGCCGCGCGCATCTCGGCTATGTCTTCGAGGTAGTATAGGACCTCCGCCACAACGATCAGGTCAAACAACTCGTCGGTCGAAAACTGTTGAACATCGGAGACTATCCAGTTGATGCGCGACGGCTCCTTTATCCGTTGACGTGCTCGAGCAATCGCTTGCGCCACGACATCGATGACGGTGAGCCCTTGGCAGTTGGGAGCTAGTTTTTCCGTGAATGCGCCGGCAGCGCACCCGACTTCGAGGGCATTTGTAATGGAGCCTTGGGCAAGCGCCAGCTGGAGCATTTGCGTGTGGCGCTCCCGCTCGAACGGATTGCCGTCGAGGCGCCACGGATCGTCTGCGGCCAATTCCCGATCGAGCAACTGATGATTCATGTTCTGGGTCAAACTCGTCCACCTCTCGTCCACCTAGGTAATTAGCGATCACTCGTCGCCGCAGATGTTGCTCGACAGCGCTAATCCCGAAGAATCCGCGCAAGATTGAGCCTGCGAAGCGGAGCCGCATGCGGTGAGAATTCTGCCCTGCTTGATCCAGTGATCGGAGTTTGGGTGGGGGCCTGTTTTCCCCCAGTGTTCGATGTAGCGACAGCAGAGCTTCGCGACAGCCAATCGCTATTGCTCAATGTACACAGCGCGTAGGCCTTCAAGGGAAGTAAGAGAAAGATGTTGATGAACGTGTGCAGGGAAAAGCCCAGAAATCGAAACTGTCGAGCACGAAATGCTACCACGCTGCATCGGACCATGGTCATGGACACAATCATCAGTCCTGTCCACCAAGGCACAGTGCCTGTCAGTGCGAAATGTGCGAGGCCCGTTAGTACCGATAGGGCGAGGAGTAGCGGCCCGAGATTCTGTCCGACCACGTCCAACGTGAGATAGCTATTGAGGCCGGGCAGCAAGCGCAGCCCAAGCAGCGTGTCCCGGAATGTGCTTCGTGCCCAACGGAGTTGTTGGCGCAGATACGGTCCGAGTCTGTTCGGAACGACTGTGGCCGCGATGGCGCCCGGAACGTACTCGGTTCGAAAGCCTGCTTTCAGCATGAGGATAGTGAGATGGCGATCCTCCCCGAAGTCGCTTGGCTTGCCCCGAAAAAATTGCGACTCGTACTGGTCCAGTAACAAAAGGAGCGCAGACCGGCGGTACATGGCACATGGGCCGCAACAGCACATAACGGCACCGAAGCGAGCCTGTGCCGCGCGCTCCTCGTTGCAAGCCAGCCAGTACTCCATGTCTATCAGCCTGGTCAGCCAGCTCTCGCTCCGGTTACTGGCAATCAACTGACCCATGACTGCGCCGACCGCTGGATCTCGCATCTTCGGTACAAGCTTGGTAATGACGTCGGACGCGAGTATCGTGTCTGAATCAACGTTAAGCACCAAATCCCCGGATGAGCGGCGTATCGCGGCGATCTGCGCCTTGCGCTTTCCAACATTCTCGGGAAGCAAAATGATGTCGAACCTAGGGTCGCGCGCGTAGGTTTCGTGGACAGTTCCTACGGCTTCGCGATTTCCAGAACCGTCATCAACCACATAGACCCGAAGTCTTCCGGCGTATTCTTGGTCTGCAATGGACGCCAGGCACTCTGAAAGCGTGCGCGGATCCTCGTTGAAGCAGGGGACGATGACATCCACGCTGGGCAGTTGATCGGAGCCGACGAGATCCTCCAACGCCGATGAGTCGTTTGTCGGCAGAGCATAAATCCCCTGCATGCTCTTATAAGCAGTCGAGAGCAGTGCATAAAGCGAAATGGCCACAGTGCTGGTTGTACCAAGAAGAGTCATGGGATCTCGTTTGTTCAGTGATGTTGAGGAAGTGAGCGGATTACAAATCCGCGCTCATGAAGTGCTGGAATCAGCCGGGACAGCGCCGTGACCGTCTGGTCGCGCAGACCGGCGTGAGCGCCCTGGCTCAACTCGCCGGGAGGGCATCCGTCGTGCAAGAGTACGATTGCGCCCGGCCGGACAGAGGCGAGCACGGTATCGATAATCGCGTCGACCCCAGGGCGAGACCAATCTCGAGGGTCGACGGACCAATGGAGGGCCGTCAGCCCGGCGATCTGTGACGCTGTGAAGACTTCTTCGCTCCAGGCCCCGTAGGGCGCGCGAATATAGCGCACCGAGGCCTGAGGGCACGCCCTCATGATGGCGCCGTTCGCTTCAAAGATCTCACGTTGCACTTCGCCGAAGCCGCATTTGTACAGATCCGGATGAGTCATCGTGTGGTTGCCTAGCTCGTGCCCTTCTGCAAACATTCGTTGGATTAGATCCGGGTGCTCTAAGGCGTAGGCGCCGATGACGAAGAAAGTGGCCGGCACCCGCTGCTCTGCCAGCACATCCAGAATCTCCGGTGTGAAAAGTGGATTGGGACCGTCGTCAAACGTCAGATAAACGCTGCGACGGCCGGTGCCGTCAGAGCACTCACGGCGCACTTCGTACAAGCAATCGGGACGGCTCATAGCTCTGGTCCGTTCCGATCGATCATCGTGCCCGTGGGCCATTCGCTGATCGGCCGTCCAACTGGCAGAACAATGGTGAGTGCGTCATCAATGCGTGTGGGCGGCAGGTCGAGGCGCGCCTCTGGTCGGGTGGAGCGCACGCGAATTCCCGACAAGACGGCCAAAGGGCTGTATCGCCGCCCGAACCTCTCAACATGATTCCGCAGCGCGTGCCGGACGGTTCCGAAAGCGAATGGAACGCCAAGCTCCTGCAGTATTGGAAGCACGACATGGATTGAATGGGCGATTCCGAGACTCTCAAGATCCGGACGTACCCCGTACAGGCCCAGCTCAGCCACCAACAGATCGACCGCGTCAACCTTGATGAAACGGCGCAGTATGCCCATGTGAGCCGCTACACCGTTCGAATCATAGGCGATTGCGCGGAGTTCAGGCCTGGCGCCGGCCCAGCTTCGACTACCTTCGAACGGTTCTGCGTTGGACGCCCCAGTCGGCCCGTAGGTATTACGAAAGAACTGGGCGAGCTCGACGTGGTCCGAGAGCTGCAACTCGTTTTCCCAGCACAATTTCCACTGCACCTGAGGGCGCATTTAGGACCTCTCTTCAAAATAGTTTCTTGCGGGCCGCATTACCCGGCCAAAGCGGCGGCGTTGTTGGCTGCACTCAACCGTTGTCGTTAGCGAAGGTGAGCCAGCCGGTGGGGCTCGCCAATGAGCTCTCTCGATGTTCCCGCCCGTCGCGGCGCCGTCGATTTGAGCTTGACGTCGGTCATTTACGTTCCTCTAATGCATGGTTCGTAAATTCGTAAAATTGATTGTTTAGATGATGCCCATCCACACGCTGGATAGATCAGGATATGCGGTTTAAGGGGCTGGATCTGAATCTCCTCGTTGTGCTGGACGCTCTGATCAGGGAGCGTAAAGTCACTGCCGCGGCCAACAGTATTAACCTGAGCCAGCCGGCCATGAGCGCCGCCGTCGCTCGGTTACGCGCCTACTTCAGCAATGAGCTATTTACGATGAACGGCCGCGAGCTCATTTTGACACCGCGCGCGGAGGGGCTTGCCCCAGCAGTCCGGGACGCATTGCTGCACATCCAGCTATCGATTATTTCCTCCGACGCCTTTAACCCAGCCCAATCGGATCGTCTCTTCCGAATCATGCTTTCCGATTACCTCACGCTCGTGCTTTTTAAGAGGATCGTAGAGCGTACTGCGCGGGAAGCTCCCGCCGTCCGCTTCGAATGTCTGCCTATTTGCGACGACCCCGAGGAGCTTCTCCGGCGCGGCGACGTTGATTTTCTGATTATGCCGGAAGTGTTCATGTCGAAACATCCTCGCGCAGCCCTGTTCGAAGATATGCTCGTATGCGTAGGCTGCGGCACGAACAAGCAGCTGTCAGAGCCACTTACATTCGAGCGATACTTGTCGATGGGGCATGTCGTGCTCAAATTCAGGCACACCCGGCAGCCCACCATGGAGGAGTGGTATTTGCTCGAGCACGGTTTCGAGAGACGTATCGAGGTCGTCGTACAGGGCTTTAGCCTGATCGCGCCCGTCCTATCAGGCACCAACCGCATCGGGACCATGCCCTTACGGCTGGCGCAGCATTTCGCAAAAACAACACCCCTGCGGATCGTCGAACTTCCGCCGCCACTTCCTCATCCCGCATTCACGGAGGCCGTCCAATGGCCCGCGCTTCACAATACTGATCCGGCAAGCCTGTGGATGCGGGAAATGATGTTGCAGGAGGCATCTCGCCTGGCGCCTTTGCTTGAAAGCTATTGAGCGTCTCGGGCTTCCTGGAGGCGGTCGCGATCGCGTAGGAGCGGTTGCCATTCGGGCGTCAGGCCTTTGGCTCGGCAGAGCGGCGCAGTTCCTTGCTGAGTACGAGGGCCAGGAACGAGCAGAACACATGCCCGGGTTGGTGCTGAGTTGACTGCCGCCTCCGATTTCGCGTGCGAAGTCCCAGAAGATGTCTAGCCCCACTCAAATGCCAACTTTGCCGGCCTTGCCGCGGCTTTTCACGCGCGGCCAGGCGAGGAGATGCCGGTCGACGAGGTCAATCCCAATGGACTGTGCCGGCCTCGCTCGGCTACTGGCGTGAGGCATCCTTGACGACACCGCCCTGGACCGACAACGTCGAGATGTTGGCAATGAAGCCGGTCGCGACCTCGCGCTTCCGCCTGAACGCGTGGCCGATCCGTTCACCAATTGGCGCTTCATCCTGGGCCGCGGCTGAGGCCTGTGGGGTGCGGCTACCCCGCGTGGATGGGATCATCAATCAACTTTCTCTCATTTATGAAAGGAAACTTCCCCGCTTACGATAGAAGCCATCAGTTTCATATATTTTCCGGCAGATGAATATCGAACGGCAGAAATGTCTGTCCTGGTGTTTCAGCAGTGCCGGTCTCGATAGCCCGCGTCATCAGCGTTATCAGCTCCTGGGAAAGCCGGCGCATTGGCGTGGCGACCGCCATCGTGATGATGTTATCAGCGAGTGCCGCCCGAGATTCCGGCGTGATTTCATTCACGATCGCGACGAGATCGCGACTTTTACCCTCTTCCCGGACCGCGGAGATGGCGCCCTCCATGCCGCCCCCGGCGACATAGAAGCCGACGAGCTCGGGTTCCCGCTGCATGAGATCAAGCGTTGCCTCGTAGGTGACCTGCCGTTTCTCCAGGTTCACAAGCGGATCGAGCACCTCGAACGTCGGCGCGTTCTCACGGCAATAGGAGCGAAAGCCGACGTCACGGAGCTCGTGCCCCTGGAAACGATGGCTACCGACAAACACCGCCACCTTGCCGGGCCGTTTTGCGACCTTGGACACCATCCAAGCGGCCGTGCGCCCCACCTTGCGGTTGTTGAGGCCGATATAGCCCTGTCGCACGCCGGCGGCGAAGTCGGAAAGCAGCGAGAAAACCGGAATGCCTTTGGCCTTGAGGTCCTCAACCGCTGCTGTAATTTTTGGGTGGTCCGGTGCCACCATCGCGATCGCATGGCAGCGTGCGCCCAAATCCTTGAGCGGTGCGATTAGGTCGCTCGGCATATGTGACGGGGCGAATTGGATGAGCGGAATGCCGTGGAAGGACTGGGCCAAATTGACCGACGCTTCGACCTCGCGCGCAAAGTCTTGGTAAAAATGCTGGGCCGGTTTTCTCAAGATGAAGCCCAGACGGTAGCACGGTAGGTCTCGCCGCAAGCGCTGCTTGATGAGCCCGGCAGCATGATAGCCGATCGCGTGGGCGGCGTCGTGGACCCGCCGCGCGGTCTCCTCGCGCACCGGATGGCGGGCGTTCAGAACCCGATCGACCGTTGCTACGCTGACTCGGGCTTCGCGGGCGAGATCGGCAATTGTGGGGCGCTTGGTCATGGGTCCTATTCTGATTGGTTTTTGACGCAGGCTGGCTCTCTGTCACCTAGCGCGATTCGACAATGGTTTCGGGTGGGCAAAGTGAAGACGCCCGCATACTGAATGATCGACAGCGTATTGGACTACTCCAGACGTAGACCGGCCGGGTATAACGGAAGGTTCATTCGCTTAGGGCGGCGACGATTTGCACTCACACATTTAGCGCTTCTGATACATGGTCCGTGAGGCGCCGTTTAGAGCCTGCGAGTCGATCGTTCAGGTCATGTGACCAGCTTGGCGAAACCGGTCGCGGTGCGTCGCCCTTACTCGGCGGAGGATAGCCGGTTTGATGCCTCGGCAAGCTGATGACCGGAGAAGGCGGCTTTCATCTGCGCTCGGTCCAATTCTCCTTCCCAGCGGGCAACGACGAGGGATGCCACTGCGTTGCCGACGCAATTCGTCAGCGCCCGGCATTCGGACATGAAGCGGTCGATGCCGAGTATCAGTGCCATCCCAGCAACGGGAACACTCGGAACTACGGCGAGCGTAGCAGCCAGGGTGATGAAGCCCGCACCTGTTACACCTGCAGCGCCCTTGGAGGAAAGCATCGCAACGAGCAGCAGCAGCACCTGATCGCCGATTGACAGATCCGTGTTCGTCGCCTGCGCGATGAAGAGGGCCGCCAGGGTCATGTAGATATTCGTGCCGTCCAGATTGAACGAATATCCGGCCGGGATGACGAGACCCACAACCGAACGCCTGGCGCCCGCCTTCTCCATCTTCTGCATGAGCGAGGGGAGCGCGGCCTCCGAGGAGGACGTTGCGAGGACAAGCAGCAGCTCTTCCTTGATGTAGCGAATGAGAGAACAGATCGAAAAGCCGTTGTAGCGGCAGACCGCGCCGAGAACCCCGAACACGAAGAGGAAGGCGGTGAAATAAAACGTCGCGACCAGCATCGCGAGGTTGACGACCGAACCGATGCCATATCTGCCGATGGTGAAGGCCATTGCGCCGAAAGCGCCGATCGGCGCGGCTTTCATCAGAATGCCGACGAGCTTGAAGACAGGCGCGATGAGCGCCTGAAGGAAGGAAACGACAGGCTTGCCCGTCTCTCCGGCCATCGCGAGCGCCATGCCGAACAGAACCGAGAAGAACAGCACCTGCAGGATGTCGCCTTCCGCGAAGGCACCGACAATCGTTGGCGGGATGATGTTCATCAGGAAGCCGGTGACCGACTGCTCGTGGGCCTTTGCGGCATAGGTATTCACGGCCTGGACATCGAGCGAGGCCGGATCGATGTTGAGGCCGGCGCCAGGCTGGACGACATTGGCGACGATCAGGCCGACGATCAGCGCGAGCGTCGAGAAGGTGAGGAAATAGACCATTGCCTTGCCGGCGACCCGGCCGACCTTGTGAAGATCGTTCATGCCGGCAATGCCGGTCGCAATTGTCAGGAAGATGACAGGCGCGATGATCATCTTGACCAGCTTGATGAAGGCATCACCCAGCGGCTTCAGGCTCTCGCCGGTCCCCGGATAGAAATAGCCAATTGCGACGCCGAGGGCGATGGCGGCAAGCACCTGCGCGTAAAGCTTGGCATAGAAGGGTTTGCGGGGCGCGGGACTCGCGCCGCGGACTTGTGCAGCTGACACTGTTTCTCTCTCCCTGACCGGATCGAGGTGGCGTGACTTCTCCCGGGCTTCTCCCTATCGCGGCGCTCCGGTCGAACGCTGCACCAACGCCGCCGCAATACCCATGCCAAATGGATTCGCATGACCTGAACTGACGTTGGCTCGCCAATGATGGGATGAATGCGGTGGCACAAGACGGGAATGACAAGGCCGCCGTCCAGCACGCGCTTGATGTTCTCCGGCAGATTGCCGGTCGATCTCTCTGGCTTGCGGTTTTGCTGCACATCGTGGTGGGCTCCTCGGTTTGCCGACTTTGGGAAGGGCCGCATCGCTGGCACCAGAGCGGAGAATTGCCGTGTTCTTTGCCGCGCTGCCGCTGCAGCGACAGCTTGAAAGCGACGTCGAGACGTAGGGATTGACGCCGCTGGTGCTGACCGCGACGATGCGGTTCAGAAGTTCCGAGCACCGCCGAAAAAGCCGCGCTCGACCGCCAGCTTCGCGCCTTCACACGCGATGCCGCCGCCTTATCTCCGTCATCAATATCGAGGAAATGGCGGTTGCCGCGACCGACCAGTGTCGTCGGCAGTGATTATCGCTCCCGCCCCTGGTTCGCAGGCGCTGGTGACTGGCACGGCCCGGCAACTCGGCGCGGTCAGCCGCTCGGGCACCGCATCGCCGGCGCCGTATTTCTGTCGTTCAACATCGCCGACAAAAATTAGAACTGATGAATTCTATCATAGGCCGCGAGGTTTCCTTTCACGAATGAAAGAAAGCTCGATTGACTATCCCGCCTCGCTCCAGTCTTTTGAAAATCAACGTGTGGTTGCCCCCGTGCAAGCCGAGAACGTGGCCAAGCTTCGTGGAGGGAGAGCCAAGCGATGCGTCAGGGGTCGACCCGCTTTGCACTCGACCACACGGCGGTGGCACGAGTTCACGTCAGAGCATTTTCGCGCTTGCCCGCGACGTCGCGGGCGCACATGCCGCCGGCATGCATTTCATGGCGCGAGATCGAGGATCATATGCACCACAACATTCCCAAATCAGAACAAAATGCCAGCGAGTGCCGCATTTCGCTTCCGGATGCGAAAAGGGCTTACCCAAAGTCCGAGATGAACACCGCGGTCCCTTTTGTGCCATCGCACGAGCACGCGCTTACCGGCATCTTCGAAATATCGAAAGTACTCACCGACCCCGCCCGGCTCGAAGTCACGTTGGCCAAGGTCGTCGATCTCCTGCCCTCGTTTGTGCAGATGCGGCACGGCATCATCGCTCTCTTCGACGCTGAGGGCGTACTGGACATCACCGTAGTCACCGGCTGCGACGAGAACAGCGATGAGCGCTCCCGGATGCGCCTGCCGCGCAAGGCAATCGATCTGATTGTGACGACGGACACGCCGCTCGTCGCCGAGAACATAGCGGTGCATTCGGCCTTCACTGCCGCTGACATAGAGGTGCTTGGGGCCTCCGACACCGTGTCCTTCATCGGCGTTCCCATTCGTGTTGATGGGAACGCCGTAGGCACGCTGACTATCGACCGCGCCTTGGACAGCAGGTCAACGTATCGGCTCGATTATGATGTCCGGCTGCTCACCATGATAGCCAACATGGTGGGACAGACAGTCAAGTTGCACCGCTTCTCCGCGGGCGACCGCGAACGACCGACGGAGGTGGAAGATCGGCTGCAAACGCAATTCTCTGATGTCAAGCACCCTGCACCGCAGCGCAAGAAGGTTCACGTCAAGGGAATGATTGGCGACAGTCCGGCGCTAAGCGCGCTGCTCGAGAAGATCGCAGTGGTAGCTAAGGCAAAGACCACGGTTCTGTTGCGAGGCGAATCCGGTACCGGGAAGGAGCTGGTCGCGAAGGCAATTCACGAGTTGTCGCCGCGCGCCAAGCGGCCCTTCATCAAACTCAATTGTGCAGCGCTGCCAGAGACAGTCCTGGAATCCGAATTGTTCGGTCACGAGAAGGGTGCCTTCACAAGCGCGTTCAATTCCCGCAAGGGTCGCTTTGAGCTCGCCGACAAGGGGACGTTGTTTCTGGATGAGATCGGCGAGATCTCGGCCTCCTTCCAGGCAAAGCTACTGCGCGTGCTGCAGGAGCAGGAGTTTGAGCGCGTCGGCAGCAACCAGACCATCAAGGTCGACGTTCGCGTGATTGCCGCCACGAACAGGAACCTTGAAGAGGCGGTTGCAAGGAATGAGTTCCGCGCCGACCTATATTATCGCATCAACGTGGTTCCCTTGCTGGTGCCGGCGTTACGCCAAAGGCGCAGCGATATTCCGCTCCTCGCAGCTGAGTTTCTCAAGAATTTCAACGATGAGAACGGCCGTACGCTGACCTTCGATGCGCGTGCGATTGAAGTACTGATGAAATGTGAATTTCCCGGCAACATTCGCGAGCTTGAAAATTGCGTGCACCGGACAGCGATCCTGGCGGAGGGACGATCAATCGGGAGAAACGACTTTGCGTGCTCCCACGACCAATGCTTTGCCGAGGCGCTGCGGAAGAGCAGATCGGGCAAGGCCGCGCTGCAACCAGCGCCAATCCTCCCAGAGGCAGTGAATCCGGCCACGCCGCCGGATGCGGCCGCTCGTTCGGCCGCCACCACAGTCCCGCCTGCCGGAGCAACCCACTCATTGGGCGCGAGGACCACCGACGCCGAGCGCGTCATTGCTGCCATGGAAAGATGTGGCTGGGTGCAGGCAAAGGCGGCGCGCCTGCTTGGACTGACCCCGCGCCAGATTGGCTACGTGCTGAGGAAATACGGCATCGAGGTCAAGCGTCTGTGAAAGCTTGACTCACGCGGATTAGCTGAGACCGCTTAGCGGCTTGGCCCGCGCAGGGATGCAGATCCGCGTCCGCGTCAAGTCGATCCGACCGAGGACAGCCTGGCCGAATTCCCGTGGCAGCCGGCGTTGCGACCATCTTGTGAAAGGCGACGCTGCCATCGTCAATCCGTCCGCCATGTTGCTCTCGTTGCGAGCTCATACGGATGCCCCTGTGCGACTGAAACGGAGATAAAATATGTCCGATGCAAAACTGCAAGCTGTGCTTTCGTCTCTTCCGCAAGGGACGCGAGAGTTAGATGCTCTGCCGTCCAACGGACCAGCGCCGGACAAAAGTTTTGTCAAGCTGAATACGAATGAGAACCCGTTTCCGTTGCCGCCAATCATAATGCAAAGTGCAGTGGCGGCCCTCCAGCGCCAGTATCTGTATCCGGACGACGATAACATCAGCTTGAGGGAAGCAGCGTCCAATACCTATGGCGTATCCACGGATCAGGTCATCGCAGGCAACGGGTCGTCTGAACTGCTCGGACTCATCTACAGAGCTTTCCTCGCCCCTGGCGACAAGGTGGCGATGATATCGCCAGGGTTTTCGTTCAACCGCAAACTTGCCATGTTGCATGGTGCTGAGTTTCTCGAGATCGGATGTCAAACTCATTCGCTGCCAATGGAGCAATTGCTTTCCGGTCCGGCAAAAGACGCCAAGTTCATTCTGGTGGCCAATCCAAACAATCCGACCGGAACATTCCTCTCGATAAGCAATATCGAACGCCTCGTGGCACAATCGGATCGCCTGGTCGTCCTTGATGAGGCCTACGTCGACTTTGCACCCGATCACGGGCTGCGCCTCATCAACCGTTATTCGAACCTTCTGATCTTGAGAACATTTTCGAAGAGCTATGCCGCCGCCGGCATTCGCGTCGGTTTCGGTTTCGGTCACCCTGAGATTATTGGCAGGCTGCGCAACATCCAGAACGTCTTCAACATGAACGTGATTGGGCATGCGGTTGGTATCAGCGTGCTTGCGCATCGCGGCGCCTACGCAGAGAACCACAAGCACATCAGACATGAACGACAGCGAGTGACAGCCGCACTGTCGCAACTTGGATTTTCCGTAACGCCCTCCCACGCAAATTTCTTGCTAGCCCGTGTACCAGCGGGACAGGACGGCTCATGGTGGCAAGCAGCCTTGGAAAGGCAAAAGATACTCGTTGCCTACTTTCCGGACAATGGTTTGGAACATTGCATCCGCGTCAGCATCGGCACAAAAGAGCAATTGGATGCATTTCTTGCTGCCGCTCGCGATATAGTTGGAAGCTTAAACATACCAAGCACCACGGGCAGGGGAGCGTCAGGCTCTGCTCGTTCGGTACGCTGACGCTAATCCGATATCACACATTGCTATCTTTAGACTTGCTTGGTCACCCAAGCACGACAACATTTTTCTTTAAAATCGGGGACAATATCGAGTGACAAACGTCTTTCCTTCAAACCTAGCCTTCGGCATCTTCGATCATCTGGACGAGGACGGCCTCGATATCGCCCGGCAGTACGAAGATCGCCTGATATTAGCAGAGGCGTGCGATCAGCTAGGGTTCTATGCCTATCATCTCGCAGAGCACCACTGTACCCCCCATGGGAGAGGTCCATCGCCGAATCTGTTCTTATCGAGCGTCGCCCAGCGCACCCGGCGCCTGCGTCTCGGACCCTTGGTGATGCTGCTTGCGCTTTATCATCCGCTGCGTGCGTTCGAAGAGATCTGTATGCTGGACCAGTTGAGCGGTGGCAGGCTCGAACTGGGCATAGGGCGCGGTGCTCTCCCGATCGAATTGGGTTACTTCGGGATTGGTGCGGACGCGGTGCCGGGCCGCTATGCGGAAGCCAGCGAAATTCTTGTTGAAATACTTGTTAATGCCATGAAGGTTGGCACGCTGTGCTATCAAGGCCGCCATTTTGAGCTCAATGACGTTCCTTTGACGCTAAGACCTCATCAGCGTCCACATCCGCCGACATGGGTCGCCGCCAATCGACCCGAGTCCGCAGCCTGGGCCGCTGCGAATGGAGCAAATATCGCGTGTGTAGGACCTTCCTCTTCTGTTCGCAAAACTACTGATGCGTTCCGCGCCTATCGAGAGGACAACGCTGGCGCGGGCGATCAAGCGCCATTTATTGGATTGCTCCGCATGGTCGTGGTTGGGCGTTCTGAAACAGACGCGTATTCGATCGCGGCACCTGCTTACGATCGATGGCTCAAGAGCTTCCAATTCCTTTACGACCTTAATGCCATCCCGACTCCACCAAACCTGCCGCTGACCTTCGATGCGGCAATAGAGCGTGAATTGTGCGTGGTAGGATCAGCAGCGTCTGTGCGAGAAGCTCTGCTCAGTCAGTTGGAAGAGGCAGGTGCTAACTACCTTCTTTGTCAACTGGCATTTGGAAATCTGCCGCTAGATGCTTCCCTGTACACCGCGACGACCATTCAATCCGAAATCATGGCTCGACTTGGCTGCCATGAAATTCGCGGTCTGATCTGAAGGTTAAATCGTAGTAACAGCGCTCCCTCACATCCACGTGCTCGAGCGTGCACGTGGTGGGGGCGGGCAATCGGGAGGGAGGCCAAACTGACGACGAGCCGGCGGCACAGATTACCAGGTTTGTGCGTTGGCTGGCGTCTGGGCCATCGTGTGAACCTGCACGATCCTAAGGAGCCGAGCGCGTCACGATGCGGGCGCGTCTGCTCGTCGCGCTCGCGCTAGTCGTTGCCCATAGCCCGCCGCAGAGGTTCTTCTCGCCAGGGGCGGCGCCGGTGCGCCGCCCAGATCCAGCTTCATCAGCGGCTCGGCGGTAGCAAAGCCGTCACTCGCTACGGCGCTGTTGAGGGCGCGCTCGCGAGCGGCTTTGCTACGCCGAGCGACACCACCTGGAGCGAGTTCGCCCGATGTCGCGGGGTGCACCGCGGTCGGATAACGATGCTGGAGGAAATCTTCGCAGCCGGTCTTCACGATGTGCGCGAGTGCTTTCCATGAATGCTGCCTGCTTCCTCGTCTGCGGCGGCCTGAGTGTCCGCCGGCACGCCCGAAGTCAATGCCAGTACCACAAGGCCGACAAGACGTCAGGTCTGGGAGCCGGCTTGTACGGTCGTATCGTGTTCGGGAAGGTCGTCGAAGGAGGCGTAGTTGAGATAGTAGAGTTTGGAATACAGGCCGCCCATGCCTATTAGCTCATCGTGGTTGCCAGTCGCAACAACTTGGCCATTCTGAAGCACGATGATGCGGTTGGCACCCCGGGTCGTGGCAAGACGGTGGGCGATCACGAGGCCAGTGCGGCCTTCAAGCAGCTTTATCAGAGCCTTCTGAATCTGCATTTCCGTGTAGCTGTCGATGTTGGCGGTAGCTTCGTCGAGCACGAGGATCTTGGCGTCGGCGACTAGGGCGCGGGCGAAACTGATAAGCTGGCGCTGGCCGAGAGATAAGTTGTCGCCGCGTTCGCCAAGTTGGGTCTCATACCCGTCGGCGAGGCTCATGATGAAGTCGTGGGCGCCGACCGCCTTGGCGGCCTCGATCACCTTGTCGCGCGTGGCTTCCGTCTTGTGGTATCGAATGTTCTCGAAGACCGTCCCGGTGAACAGGAATGGCTCCTGCAGCACCATGGCGACCTGGCGGCCGAGCGATTCCTGGGTGAGATCGCGCACATCATGTCCGCCGACCAGCACTTGGCCCTGCTGAACATCATAGAAGCGGTGGACCAGGGCCATCGCGCTCGATTTGCCGGAACCGCTCGGCCCGACCAGTGCGACCGTCTCGCCGGGATTGACCCGGAAGGAGACATTTTTCAGCACCGAACGGTTCGGATTGTAGCCGAAGGTGACGTCCCTGAACTCGACCGAGCCGTCCATTTCGGGCGAAAGCACCTCGGCATTGGGTTTGTCCTGAACATCGATCTTGACGTCGAGCACATCGGTCAGGCGCTTGCCTGAGGCCATGGCGCGCTGCATGACCGAATATTGCAGGGTGAGTGAGCGGATCGGGTCAAAGAAGCGCTGGATGTAAAATAGGTAGGCAACCAATACGCCCACATCTATGCGGCCATTCATGACCATCGAGCCGCCGACCACAATAACGGCGGCCATGGCGAGGCCGGTGAGGCCATCGACGATAGGCACCATGACCAGTGCATATTTGGCAGCGATCAGGTGGGTCCTGAGGTTGGCATGGGCCTTGTCGTCAAAAAGGATGAAATTCACCTGCTGGCGGTCCATTGACTGGACGGTGCGCACGCCGTGAATGGCTTCGGCCAGCGCGCCGTTGACGACGGAATTAGTCTCGTGTGCGGCCATGAAGGCGTCGCGGGCACGCGGCAGCCAGACAATGCGGACGATCACCAGGACCGGCAGAACCGAGAGCGTCAGGAGGCCGAGGCGGAAGTCGAGCCACAGCATTACGAAAACGATGCCGAAGAGAAGCGCAACATCGCCTACGGAATATACCGAGGTTTCGAGGAATTCCTGTATGGAGTTGACGTCGCCTTGCAGGCGCGACATGAGGCGTCCGACCTCGGTCTTGTCCATGAAGGAGAGCGAAGCCTTCTGCAGATGGCCAAACATGGCGCGGCGGATGTCGAACAGGACAGTTTCGGCCACTTTCCCAACCACGGTTTCCTGCATGTAGCCGGCAGCGAAATTGACCAAAATCGCCAAAACGAACGCGCCGACGGCCGCAAGCTGGGCTGAGCGATCGGTCCTTGCCGGGTTCATGCCCTGGTCGAGCGCGTAGCGGATGATCAACGGGATGAGAAGCTGCGTCCCGGTGAAGATCAGCATTGCTGCAATCGTGATGACTACCCTGGCCCGATAGGGACGGAGGAAGGCCCAGATGCGCCGGAGGATGCTCTTGTCGAAAGCCCGGCCGAACATCTCCTCCTCGATGCGATGCGAGCCGACAACCGCGCGCGGAGGGCGTCTGCCGTCGTCACGTTCGGCTTCGAGTTCGCCGGCGCGGCCCTGCGCCATCAGCGGGCGCCCCCATACTGGGTCATAATGTCATCACCCGGGCGCGTCTGGAGATCGTAAAGGGCCCTGTAGCGTCCCCGGTTCGCCAAAAGCTCTTGATGCGTGCCGCGTTCTACGATTTCGCCGTTATCGACAAAAAGGATCTGATCGGCATGCACAAGCGCACTCAGCCGGTGCGCGATGATGATCGTCACCCGATCCTTGGCGAAGCGCCGCATCGCCGCGCGGATGCGCTGCTCGGTGCCGGCATCGATCGCGGCCGTTGAGTCGTCGAAAACGACGACGGAGGGGCGCAGCATCATGGTGCGAGCAATCGTGAGACGCTGGCGCTGGCCGCCAGAGAGAGAGACGCCGCGTTCGCCCACGACCGTCTCGTAGCCCGCTGGGAGCCCGAGGATGTAGTTGTGGAGCTGGGCGAATTCGCCAGCGCGTTCGATTCGCTGTCTCTTCGCCCAGGGATCGCCATAAGCGATGTTGTTCTCGATCGTGGTGGTGAATAGGAATGCATCCTGCTGTACGACGGCGACCGCCTTGCGAAGCGTCGCGAGGGTGACATTGCGTATGTCCTGGCCGTCCAGCGTGATGGCGCCACCGGTCACGTCATAAAAGCGGGGGACCAGATGAGCTATCGTCGATTTGCCCGAACCCGGCGGACCGACGATCGCGATCGTCTCGCCTCTACGGGCCTCAAAGCTGACGTTCTTCAGAATGGCGCGGTTTTCGGCGCTGGGGTACGCAAACGAGACATTGTGGAAGCGCAGAGTGCCGTCGCTTATCTCGAGCGGTCTGGCCTCGAGAGCATCCCTGATTGTGATCTCCTGGTCGAGGAGACCGAAAAGCCGCGAACCGCAGCTAGAAGCGCGGGCAAAGGCATTGACCATGAGGCCGATCTGGCGGACTGGCATTTGCAGGATTGTCATGAAGGTCAGGAAGGTCGCCACCGTTCCGACGCTTATCTCGCCAGCGACGAGCTTGCTGCCACCGATCCAGAGCACCAATCCCATTGCGAAAAAGAAGGACAAGGTCATCGCCGACGTGCTGGGCACGTAGATGTCAACTCGGTCGTGGGCGAGGTCGAGCGCGTTCTTGGAAGCGCCGTCGAACTTCAGCATCTCATAGGCTTGAGCCGCAAAAGCGCGGACCACGCGGATGCCTGCGAGATTTTCCTCCATCACGCGGCTTAGTACTGAAAGCCGCTCATGCAGGTCGAGCCAGGTGGCGCGCAGCCTAAGCTGTGTGGCCGATGAGCGCCAGGCGACAAAAGGCACGAAGCTCAGCGCGACCAGGCCGAGCATGGGATCGGTCGAGATCATCATGTAGGCGCCGATCCCGATCAGCATGGTGAGCAGGAGCACGCGAACGAGCGCGGTGGAAAAATACATCCGCACGCCTTGGAGATCGAGCATTCCGATGGTGATCAGATCGCCTGAATGGACCCGGTCGTGAAAGGAAAAGCTGAGACGCTGGATCTTGTCGTAGTAGGCGAGCCGCAGTTCGTACGCGACATGATGCCCGACGGCTTCGGCAAAATAGTTCTGCGCCATCGTGAAAAGGCCGCGTAGCGCGCTGACGGCGAGCAGCAGGAGAGCCGGGATCCAGAGCGCTTGTCCTGCCGCGGTCCCCGCGACACCGCCCCCGATGGCTGTCTGGGTCAGGTCGACGGCCCGGCCGAGAAGCTGGGGAATGAGCAACTGGAGGATTGCCGCCAGGACCGTCGAGCCCATAGCGAAGGCGACCTGCCAGGGATGCCGCAAATTCATACGCGTGATGCGCAACAGCGTACTCAAATCCCGGCCCCAGCGCGCCGCTTCCACATGGGTCAACGAATTTAGAGCGTTCGTTGCGCTGCCGATAGCATCACTGCTCACGGGTGTATTCCCGACTGCATTTTGCGCCTTCGAGGCAAGCCGAAGGACCAATCATCAAAGGGGCCCGCCATTGTTAATCCTGTCCACCACCTGCAGCAGTGCCCGTTCCTATAAGCCGAGCCGCGGCTTCACTTACTGGCATGTCGATCACCGTGATTCCGCTTGCCGCAAGGAAACGCGCTTCGTTTCTGGTCAGCGTTTCCGCGTCCATTACCGCGCAATGTGGACCTCGGGAGCGCTTCATGATCTGCCTGGCGTAGGTGCGCAGCATCTGATCATTGAAGCGGCAGCCAACGAAGAAAAATCCACGGGTGATGCGCCCTTCCTTCACCACGTCTGGGATCGGTGTCTGGATATCGATTTCGGTCAGGACTTCGACATAGTCGGAATCTGCGACGAGAAAGTTTTGCGCCGGCCTAATACTCCCGTGAGGTGTATAGAGAACCGTCTTTTCCCCCGATCGGGGGTCGAGTTCCCTCCCGGACAAATCGTAGGTTTTCGTCCAAATGTTACCGATTTCGTTCGCCCGCGTGACGCCTTGTATCTCAACGACGTCCGTTCGGCCGGTCTCTACGAGAGCCGTGCGCATCGCGCCGTCGTACCAGCTGTCGACGATGAGGGAGAGCGGCAGCCTTGCCAGCCAGGCGTGGAGGAGGGTAGGCGCCACCGGCGCTGCGAATATGTCGGTCATCCAAGCTTGAAGCGTCCGGCGATGCCGGCGCTGTTCGATGAACTGCGCAACCGACCACATATTGGTGCGGATCCTGGAAGGGGCTGGCGCCCGTGCATTGAGTGCCGCGGCGACGACCTCGGGCGTATGCGGCACAGGCGGTTCCGCACAGTTGAACCCAAGAAGACCCGGACCGAGATAGGGGATCACCTGATCGGCGGCGAGCGCTTGCTTCGCCAGGTCAAGCAGCTTTTCGGCAAAACTGTCCCGCACGATGACCAGGTGGCCCGATGTCAGGATCGTGTTCATGCTCGTTTCCTCGCGACGCACCTTATGAACGGGCAGCATCAGTCCTCTTCGGAAACCTTCCTTGCCTCGACGGTGATCGGCAGACGCGTATCCCGTGGAAGATCGGGTAGGAGGAGCCGCCACCCGTTCCTGAGCGTCACAGTTCCGCCCCACAACTCTTCCTTCTCGAGCTTGATGATCGGCTCTTCGAGGTCCTTCTTCGGGACATACGCCGACAAGCCAGCCTCGGTCCTGCGGATCATGACTTTCATCTGGCCGTCCCTTCATTGGTATTGCTTTCAGCACTGCAGGGCGCCTCGGCTTTGTCGAGGCTCATCAGTTCACGCGCTCGCATGCCGACGACGGTGCCACGGTCGACCCATTCGACCGCATAGATGAAGAACTGCTGGAGAAAGGTGCCAATGTCGCGCACATATCCCTCGTCGCCCTTCCGCACGAGATTTTCGCCGATCTCCCTGCCAGGATAGGTGCCGTCATTTTTTATGTGGCGAGTGGCACGTACCCGCTCTCCCGGCATGAATCGTGGAGGCCTGCGGATTTCGACCTCCTCTTCGCGTCCGAGCGACATGTCCGTTCCCTGATTTCTCTTGAGCTGCAGATTGTGAACAAAGGCGTTCCAGGCGTCCTGCGAAGGCATCCCCGACCATGTCGGCGGCCCAATGTCCGTCACGCAGGAACGCAGGTCTTCGGCACCGGGCATACCGAGGCACATTGCTGCGCATCGAAGACCCCCTCGCATTCGGTGCACTTTTGCGGCTCGATCACATAGCTCTCGCCTTTGAACTTGATCGCGCCGGAGGGACACTCGAATTCGCAGGCGCCGCATTGGGTGCATTGGGATGCGATGATCTTGAAAGCCATTTTAACTCCTGGTCCGAATGGATGAGACGCGCTCAGGCCGTCGCCGCGAGTGCGGGGGTCCCAGACGCGGCCGCGTAAATCGCGCTGATTGCGGTCTCGATATAGTCGTGGGCATATGCGTCGGTGGCTTGGATTCCAGCGTCGGCGAGCTGATCCTGCGGGCAGTTTCCGATCTTGGCGCACAGCACGATATCTATGCCTTCAAGCGCTGCGATGACGCCATCGAGGGCGGCTTCTCCGCCCCAGCCGCCGAGGCAATACTGCTCCACCTTCCGATGCCCGACAAAACTGATCCCTCTCGGCGAGGCTTGATAAACCTGGAATTCCTTCGCATGGCCGAAATGTTCATTGACGCGGCTGCCGCCCTTGGTCGCCACCGCGAAGAGAAGGGACTTGCCGGGGCTCGCTGCCTTGACCAATCCGATCGCTTCTCTCCTAGCCGCCACGTGATCACGGCGCTCCTCCGCGACCAACTCCCGATAGGCCTTGCGATTGCTGGCATCGTAGGTGACCTCGCCGGGAATCCGGTCGAGTGTGAATTCCTGGCCACGATCCTCACCGAGCAGGCCGACGGCATCTGCCCGGCACTGCCGGCAGTGGCGCATCAACTGGGCGCCGCCTTCGACACGATCCTGAAGAGCCTTCATCTCCATTGCGTTTGGGCCGCGTTGCCCTCTCAGTCCGTAGTGCGTGCCGTGCGCCGGGTCCGAAATCAGCGGCATGAGGTTGTGCAGGAACGCGCCTCGCTCCTTGACCCATCTATTCACCTCGATCAGATGCTCATCGTTCACGCCGGGGATCATCACCGAATTGATTTTGGTGAGGATGCCGCGCGCGGTCAGCATCTCCAGACCCAACATCTGCCGCTCGTGCAGGATCCGGGCGGCTTCGATGCCGACGTAGCGGCGATGGTCGTAAAAGATCCAAGGATAGATCTTTGCACCGACCTCAGGGTCGACCATGTTGATGGTGATCGTCACGTGATCGACATTCATGTCGGCAAGCTCATCGACATGGTCCGGCAGCGCGAGCCCATTCGTGGAGATGCAAAACTTGATGTCTGGGATTTCCCTGGCGACTCGTTCGAACGTTGCCTTCGTCTTCTTCCAGTCGTAACAGGCATCGCCAGGTCCGGCGATGCCGAGCACGGAAAGCTGCGGCACCTCGTTGGCGACCGCGATCACCTTGCGTAGCGCCTGGTCGGGCGTCAGCTTTTCGGAGACCACCCCAGGCCGGCTTTCGTTGGCGCAGTTATATTTGCGATTGCAGTAGTTGCACTGGATATTGCAGCCGGGCGCGACCGCGACGTGCATGCGCGCGAAATAGTGATGCGCCTCTTCTGAAAAGCAGGGGTGATCCTTGATCTTCTCCCAGACAGCCGGATCCGTGTCGTCCGGCTTTATCGACGAGCCGCAGGACGAAGACGCGCAGCCACCGGCTTTCACGGTGGCAAGCAACTGGTGATCGAATGTCGTGCTGAGGCTCTCAAGCGAAATTGCCGGTGCGGACATCGAACGGCTCCGTTGCTGGGTAATGTCGCAGTTCGAACCGCAAGAGCTATGCCATGTCAAAGAGCGGTTTTGGTTCACGAATTGGCTTTCGTGTCGGATTCCGTCGGATTGCTCCGACACACCTTTGTCGGGCTTCCGACAGTGGACAAGCAAATCGGGCGCGAAGGTTACCAGCCTTGGGCGCGCAGAGTGTGAGGGAGACTACTCCGGGCTTACGTTTGACGTCATCACGACGTCTAGAATTTCTTCACCTCGATACCATACCGGCGCAGCGCGTAGCCGATTTGCCGCGGCGTGAGGCCGAGGATACGAGCCGCCCTGGCCTGAACCCAACCGGCCTTGTCCATCGCGTCGATCAGCCGGTCGCGTTCCGTCAGACGCGGGGGACAAGCGGGATCGTTCGGATCGCCGGCCGCAAGGGGAGATACGTTGCCTGCGGAGGCACCGATGCGACTGGCCGGCAGCCGCAATCCGACCGGCACTGCGTTGACCCGTGCGAGATCGTCGATGGTATTGCCGCCATTCGAGCGGTCGGCTCGCTTCCAGAGGAGCCAGGAAAGGCACTGGCTCTTCTTACAGGCGAAATCGGATGGCGTGATCGTCCTTGAACGCGCAAGTGTCGCCGTCCTTTGGACGCAGTTCTCCAGCTCGCGGACGTTACCAGGGAAGTAGCATTGCGAGATCAGGTCAAGCGCCGACGGCGCGAAGGCGAGTGCGCGATCGTTCTCCTTGTTGAATCGATTGAGGAAGGCGTTCGCAAGGCGTGGAATATCGCCGGGTCGCTCTCTGAGCGGAGGCAGGATAATTGGCACCACATTGATGCGGTAATAAAGGTCGGCCCTGAACTCCCCTTTTATGACGGCCGTCTCGAGGTTCTTGTTGGTGGCGCATATGAGGCGCACGTCGACCTGTAGCGTTTTGGTGCCGCCGACTCGCTCCAACTCGCCTTCCTGCAAGACACGCAACAGCTTGGCTTGAAAGGCCGGCGAAATCTCGCCGATTTCATCAAGTAGCAGCGTTCCCTCATTTGCCAATTCAAAACGACCGGCGCGCTGGGAGATAGCACCCGTGAAAGCGCCCTTTTCATGCCCAAACAGTTCTGACTCCAGAACGCTTTCAGACAGTGCGGCGCAGTTCAATTTGACGAAAGACCTCTTCCTCCGACGTGAGAGCTTATGGATGGCTTGCGCAAAGAATTCCTTGCCGGTGCCGCTTTCACCCCGCAGAAGCACGGTGGAATTGGTCCCTGCTACGACCGAGACGGTTTCGAGCACCTGCTTGAGTGCGGGGCTTTCCCCGATGATCCCGTCGATTTTGGCATCCGCATGCCGGGCAGGGTCGTAGGTCCTCCCCTCGTTGGGCGATTTCTCCGGTCCCCATTGTTCATGGACAGACCGCTGACGATCTGTACTCAGGGTGCGATGGAGACGGATGGTCCGGCCGACAAGGTTGGCGACCATCGTCAGGAAGTATGTGTCCTCGTCGTCGCGAAAGTCGGTGACGCCGTCTCCGGCGCGGTCGATCGACAATGTCCCAAGGATCTTATGATCAGCCTTTAGCGGGATACCGATAAAGGCAATTGGGATGGTCCCGCTGCTCGAAGACGTTTGAAGGTCAGCCTGAAATAGTTGGGACTTGCGGACGTCCGGTATGAACAGCGGCGTCCCCGTAGCGACGATTTGATCTGTTACGGCCTGTGGTATGAGGCGGCGAGTGCCTGATTGAGGTGCGTGGGTATTGCCGGCAGTTGCGGCAATCTCCGGCTCTCCTTCAGCGTCCAGGACGACGATTGCTCCGTGACGCATCTGCAGAAACGAAGGCAGGATGTTCACGACATTGGCGAGCGTAATCTCCAGCTCGCTGGGGGCGGTCAGCACCTTCGATATCTCGTAGAGTCCCCTGAGCGCGATATCTGCTTGGGGCATGCTTTTGATGGGCGGTTCAGGGCGGGTATCCCGAGGTGCTACCTGGTCGACCCGATCTTGCGGTACGTGAGCCATGGAAACACCTCAGGGGTTGTCGTCCAGAGTGCTCCTCCTTTTGAATCTGAGTCTGAATTCTGAAAGCACAGTATTCACGAGCTTCTCTTCGTTGCGAGGCGATTCCAGCAAAGGCAGACTTGGCCTTGGTCCCGACCTCAGGTGTACCAAGATTGACCCTGTTGACACGGTGCGTGCCTCGGTCATCCGAATTTGAAGAGGACTCCGAAGCCGCCGCGTGGATAGTTCCACTCGATCTCGCCACTAGTCTCGCACAAAATCCGGCAGGTGCCGCACTCCATGCAGCCGTCGGCGGTGATCTCCACTTGGCCTTTGTCGTTCAACTCATAACATTTCGCCGGGCAGACGTGGGTCAGCGCGAGCAAGTTCGCGCTTGGCCTCTCGTGCGGTAGCACTTTGATATGCGGACGGCCGGAATCCACCAAGTAGCGGTTCTGGTAAAGCTTGTCCTCGACACGTGACTTCGTCACTGCGATCGTCATTTCGTCTCCCCTCAGCGCCACGCCAATGCAAGGCGGACCGCGTCGCTGACCAGCCCCCAGCGCGAGCGCGCCTTGATGAAGGCCGCCGTGGTCGCCTTTTCCTTCTCGATCTTCGGCGTGCCGTCGACACGCATGAAGTTCTGCGCGGCTTGCGACATCAACCGCGGATAAGCCGTGAAGTAATTGCAGGAATTGGTGTGGAGCAAGGCCGGCATGTCTTTGTATTTCCTTAGGTCCTTGACCACGAAGGACTTGTCCAGCATGGCTTTGTAAAGGGCGAGATTCCGTTTGGTCATAGGACCGTTGCGGCTCTTGACCTCGATGATTGCCTCAGCCGCGATGCGGCCGGAGGTCATGGCGAGGTTCGAACCCTCGCGGTGAATGGCGTTGTTCAGTTGCGCGGCATCGCCGACCACGACCCAACCGTCGCCAAAGAGCTGCGGAATAGCCTTGTAGCCGCCTTCGGGAATGAGATGCGCGGAATATTCTTTCACTTCCGAGCCGGCGATCAGCGGCCGAATCGAAGGATGGGTTTTTAAGGCGTCGAGGAGGACGTAAGGGCTCTCGACCATCGCGGCGAAATCGGAGACGAGACAGCCAATGCCCAGTGAGATCGACTCCTTGTTGGTGTAGAGGAAGCCGAGCCCGGCCATGCTGCGGGAGGTCGTGCCCACCGCCTCGATCACGCAGCCTTCATCGCCTTTGAGGCCGAACCGCTGCTCAATGACCTCTTCGGGCAGGAAATGCATTTCCTTGACGGCGAGCGCCACGGTTTGCGGCTTCGGCATCTCGCGCAGGCCGGCCCGCGTGCCAAGCAGTCCGCATACACCTTCTGCGAGGACGACCACGTCCGCGTAGATGGCTCCGCCGGCCCGGTCTGTGCGGACGCCGATCACCCTGTGCTTGGCGTCACGGATGAGTTCCGTCACGGTCGTCTCGCACAGAACCGTCGCGCCGGCCTCGCGCACCTTACGCGAAAACCATTTATCGAACTGGGCACGGATGATCGTGTAGCGGTTGGGCTTCGCCTCATTGAAGTCGTCCGACCGATAGTGAATCCCGGTATGGGATGTGTCGTCCATCACCCAAAGCCGCTGTTCAACCAAATGCCGCTCGAGAGGCGCATCGTCCCGGAAATCCGGGATGATCTTCTCCAGCATGTTCGCGTACATGATGGCACCCTGGACATTCTTGGAGCCCGGATATTCACCCCGCTCCAACTGCAGCACCTTCAGGCCGTGGCTGGCCATGGTGTAAGCAGCTGCGTTTCCGGACATGCCGGCCCCAATAACAATGGCGTCGAATTGTTCCTCAATCATGTCCATCCCTTAGCTCGCAAGCTTATCGCGACTGTGGGGCGACAGCCGCCGGGTGAAGGCTTCCGTCAGTGCGGGCAGGAAGCGGATCGCGTCGGTGACGATCCCGAGGTGAGCGAAATCGAAAATCGGCGCGTTCGGGTCGGTGTTGATGGCCACGATGAGATCCGCCCCCTCGACGCCAACCCGGTGCTGGATGGCGCCGGAAATCCCAGCCGCTATGTAAAGCTTCGGCCGGATGGTCTTGCCAGTTTGGCCGATCTGCCGATCAGCCGGCATCCAGCTCTTCTGGACCAACGGGCGCGAACAGCCATGCTCGGCACCAATTGCCCGCGCGAGATTCTTCACAAGCTGCAGGTTCTCCGCCGCGCCTAGACCGAGGCCTCCCGCAACCACGACGTCGGCATAGGCAAGATTTGCCTTTGCCGACTGACTATCCGGCAGGAAGCCCAGGACTTTGGTAACGATCTCGTCCTCGGCTACCGAGAGCTTGTGCCGGATGACACGCCCGACCGGTTTATCCGCCCGCGGTGGCATGGGCATGACCCTCGGTCGCACTGTCGCCATCTGGGGGCGGAAATTGAGCGTATAGATCGTGCACAGCAAGGAACCGCCGAAAGTCGGACGGGTGGCGGCGAGCGAACCGTCGGTATCCACATCAAGTTCGGTGCAGTCGGCCGTGAGCCCTGTCTGCAAGGTCGTCGCCACGGAGCCGGCAAGATCCCTGCCGAGTGTGGTGGCACCGAGAAGAAGGATCTCGGGTTTGTGGGTATCGACCAGATCCGTCATCGCCTTGGTGAATGGCTCGTTACGATAGTCGGCGAGCAGCGGCGCCTCGACGATGTAGACAAGGTCGGCGCCATAAGCGAACGCTTCGGCAACGGCGTTCCCGATGGCCTCTCCCGGCGGTCCAAGCACGACGCCTGCAAGCTGGACCTGAAGCTTGTCTGCTAACTTGCGGCCTTCGCCGAGCAGTTCGAATGATACGGGATGGACCTGGCCGCGTTCGAGCTCGATGAAAACCCAAACGTGCCGGTAGTCCTTGAAATGCGCGGGCAGCTCCTTCTTTATGCCGGCACGGCCGGCGGCAGGGCGAGGGGTTTCTCGGTTCGCGTTCGACATCGTCTGCTCCTTGCCCTCTCACGCGCCGCCGTTGAAGGCGAGCTCATGTTCCAATGCCGGCTGGCGGGTGAAGATTGCCGTGATGAGTTTGTCAGCGACATCGCGCAAGGCCATCTCGGCGGTTTCGATTTTTGCCGCCTTTTCCGCCCGCGCAGGAGGGGCGAAAACGCGCTTGACGACGGTCGGTGAACCGCGCAGGCCGCATTTGGTGAGATCCTCAATGCCGGCGTCGGCGGCACTCCATTTCAAGACCTGGCTGCGCGCGGCGCACAGGGCGTCCTGGATCGAGCCCCGGCGGATCTCGTTTGTGCCTTCCAGCATGGTGATCAGGCAAGGGAGACTGCTCTTCAGCATCTGTGTGCCGCCTTCGGAGCGGCGCTCAACCTTGATCTCGCGCGCAGCAAGGTCAATAGAGGCGATCTTCGCGACATAGGTCAGTTGCAGGAGTCCGAGGCGCTTGGCGATGCCGGGCCCGACCTGGGCGGTGTCGCCATCGATCGTCTGCTTGCCGGTGAAGACGAGGTCTGGCGTGCCGAACGTCTCGCCAACCTTCGCGATTGCCTGGGAAAGGGCGAACGAGGTCGCCAGCGTGTCGGAGCCGGCAAAATAGCGGTCGGTCAAGAGCACCGCTCGGTCGGCGCCGTAACCGAGCGCCTTGCGCAGCGCGTCCTCTGCCATGGGCGGACCCATAGTGAGCACGGTGACTTCGCCACCATAGGCGTCGCGCAGTCTGAGGGCTTCTTCGAGGGCGAACAGGTCGTAAGGGTTGATGATAGTCGGAACACCCTGGCGCATGATCGTGTTCGTCACCGGATGGACCCTTATCTGTGCCGAGTCCGGCACCTGCTTGATGCAGATTACGATGTGCATTGGCGGTTTCTCCAGGCTCCTGTCCGGATGCGGGCTTGGCGGTTCATCTCCTTGGTTTGCATCATTCGTGCCAACTGTTTTGCGTGCCCCCTCTGCGATTGGTTGCTTCTGAGGGCGCCGTGGTGATGACCGGATTTGTCGGCTTCTCGACATTGTCGCGTCGCAACCCGTGTCGCGGTCATTCCTGTCCGAACCGCTTCAGTACGGAATCGAACGGGACAAAGGTGCGGCCCGGCGTGGCAGGTTTGTTCGGATCGTGGTCTTTGAGCACCTTGAAGACCCGATGCGTGAGCGGCGAGGAAATCGCGAAGTCCTCGTAAGCGCGTTCGAGCGTCGCCCGCACCCGCGCGGCAATCACCTGGTCGGGCAGACCGGAGAAATCTTCTTCGGCAAGGTATTGGCCCACGCGCTTCATGATGTGGAGCCGCGAGACATTCAGCACTTTCGGGTCATAGGAGACGCCAAGGACTGCAAAGAACTCCTCCGCAGCCGACAGTCGCTTCAGTCGTGCGAGGATGTCGGTGACGTCGATGGGGCGGCTGTCAGCGGAACAATTCATTGCATTCTCCCTGGTCGGAAAACTGTGGTGTCGGTGCGCTCGCGCACGGCTGACCTGGACCCGCACAGCTCCGCGAGGGATGCCTCGCTGCACATTCCATCGTAGAGCTCGACCAGTTGAGTTGCAGTGACGGTCGATTTGGTCTCGGCCGCCTCGCGCCGGACGCGGGCCACCATCGCGGCTGCCAGATCCGGGTCGAGATCGCGACCGCTTTCGCTCAGCACATGGGCAATCGCAGTGGCGCCGGAATGCTTGCCGATGACGATACGCCGGCAGCGGCCGACGAGAGCCGGATCGAGCCCCTGATAAGTGCGCGAGTCCTTCAGCAGCCCTGCGACGTGAATGCCGGATTCGTGCGTGAAAACATCGGCGCCGACGACCGGTTTAATGGCCGCGGTTTGCCGGCGGGCGGCCCAAGCCACCTGGGCGGCGAGGTCGGGCAATGCGGTCAGCTCGATGCCGGTATCCGCGCCGTCGAGGACCGCCATCGCGGCGGCCACCTCTTCCAGCGCGGCATTGCCCGCACGCTCGCCGAGCCCCAGGACGGTGACGGACGCATGGCGCGCGCCTGCGCGGATCGCGGCAAGCGTGTTGGCGGCAGCAAGTCCGAGATCGTTGTGCGCATGAAATTCAAGGTCGATTGGAGACTGCGCCACAAGCTCGGCGACAAGTTCGAAGGTCGAAAACGGGTCGAGAACGCCGACTGTGTCGGCTAGCCTGAGGCGGCTTGCGCCGGCGCGTGCAGCCGTCTCGATGACGCGGGCGAGATGATCCCGATTGGCCCGCGAGGCATCCTCGCAGCCCACCGCGACGAAGAAGCCGGCGGCGGCTGCGCGCCTGACCATATGCTCGATGACCTGGAGCGCTCCCGCCTTATCGAGGCCGAGCTTGGCGGCAAGTTGTATGTCCGACGCAGGCAGCGATAGATTGACGGCGTGGACACCGCTCTCGATCGCTGCATCGAGGTCCAGCGACGTCATCCGGCACCAGGCCATGAGCCGAACCGGGAGACGCCGCGCGACCGCGGCGCGAATTGTTTCGATCTCGTCGGCGCCCATGACCGGCGTGCCGATCTCGATCTCTGTGACGCCGGCCGCCGCAAGAGACTCGGCGATCTCCAGCTTTTCCGTCATGGTAAAGGCGACGCCGGGCGCCTGCTCGCCATCGCGCAAGGTCGTATCGTTGAGAAAGACATGGCGGTTCATGAACGGTAGCCTGTTCTGCTGCCGCTCAGGCATAGACCGGATTGAACGTCTTCGGCGCCTCGCCTACCGGCCCCAGGACTGGGAAAGCCACGCAGCTTCTCCACGATTGCCGGCATGACCTCGAGCACCCGGTCGACGTCCGCTTCGCCGTTGTCCCGCGCCAAGGAGAAGCGGACTGCCGCGTGTGGCGTTTTCATCGCGCTCAGGACATGGCTCGGTTCCAGCGAGCCGGAGGTGCAGGCGGAGCCGGAGGAACACGCGATGCCCACGCGGCTGAGGAGAAGTGGAATTCCATCACTTTCGACATGTTCGAAGGAGATGTTTGCGGTGTTGGGCAACCGTTCCAGGGGATCACCAGTGACACAGGTGCTTGGGATGCGCTGGAGAATCCCGTCCTCTAAACGGTCGCGGAGCGACTTTACCCGTGTGGTCTCGTCGTCCATGAATTTCAAGGCGAGTTCGGCCGCCATGCCGAGCCCGACTATGCCGGGCGTATTCTCGGTGCCAGCACGCCGGTTGTGTTCTTGGTGGCCCCCCTTGATCAGCGAGTGGAAATTGACGCCACGTTTTACGAAAAGCGCGCCGATCCCTTTCGGCCCGTGCAGCTTGTGGCCGGAGAGCGACAGCATGTCGATTGCGACCGACTTCAGGTTCATCGGAAGCTTGCCGACCGCCTGCACAGCATCGGTATGGAAAAGGGCGCCCACTTCCTTGGCCAACTCGGCAAGCCTGGCCACGGGGAAGATCACACCAGTCTCATTGTTCGCCCACATTATCGAGACGATTGCCACCTGTGGGGTGAGGGCGGCCATATAGGCGTCGAGGTCGAGCCGGCCACGGCAATCCACCGGGATCCTGTGCACCTTGACGCGGCGGGTCTTCTCAAGATGCGCGCAGAGCGTCAGCACGGCGGGATGCTCGACCGCGGACGTCACGATCTCGGTTCGGTTGGGCGCCGCCTCGAGCGCCGAAAGAAGCGCTGCATTGTCGCTTTCTGTCCCACCCGAGGTGAAGGTGATCTCATCGTCGAACTCCGCGCCGATCAGAGCTTGCAACTGCCTCCGCGCCTTTCTCACCGCCGCACTGACTGAGGCGCCAAGAGCGTGCGCCGACGAAGGGTTGCCGAATTGATCCCTAAAGAACGGCAACATCGCTTGCACGACCTCAGGATCGACCCGTGTGGTTGCGTTGTTGTCGAGGTAGACAGGTTTCATGTGCGATCCTCAGTTGACCGGAATGACGCGAGCGCGCGACCGCCTCATTGAGCCTCTGGCGTATGCCGTTGATGATGATGGGCCCGAACTGGCAGCCAGCGCAGACGCCCGAGAGTTTGACGTAGACCGGATCGGCGTCGACATGGACAAGTCCGCAGTCGCCGCCGTCAGCCCGCAGGCAAGGACACCCGAACACGACAACGTTATCGATAAGCCGAATTTGGCGCAGCGGCGCGATTTGGCCGCCAGCAGCTCGTGTGCCACCAGGAACCGAACTGTTTCGGGAGGCGACGTTCTTTGCATCCTACCGGAACCGATTGCCGGTCCCAAGATCGGCTTCGACCTTGCCTTGTTCTTGAGGACAGGGACATCTGTTGTGCCGGCCATATAAGCCTCCTCTGCCGCAAATGAGTCCGTCGGCGGCAATCGCTCCATGGACCCGCGAGGCGCTTCGGGCGATCAACTGAAGGACTTGCCGCAGCCGCACTTCTCGCGCGCGTTGGGATTATCGAAGACAAAGCCGGAAGATTCGAGCCCGGTGAGGAAGTCGACGGTCATGCCGGCGACATGGGCTTGGGAGCCCGCGTCCACGAACAGCTTGATCCCATCTGTCTCGGTGATCGCGTCGCCCTCGCGCGACACGCTCTCCAGGCCCATTAAGTATTTGAAGCCGGCGCAGCCGCCGGCCTGGACCATGATGCGAAAGCCTTCCGCCGGCTCGCTGGCGCGGGAAAGAGCAGTCTTGATGGCGGCAACAGCGTTGTCGGTGAGCGTAATCATGGGTCCATTCTCCTCAGTCCGGGACCTGCTTGCGCATCACGTTGCATGCACCGTGCCAAAGCGAAAAAACGTTTCAACACAGCGCGGCATCTCTGACACTGCCGTGGTTCTTGTGCGTCCATTGCTGCGAAGGTGTCGGGCAACCGACACGTATTGTCGGGTTTGTCGGGTCCGCCACGAGGGATGTTGGGCCTGAGTTCTTGGCTGAACTCACATTAAACCAATGACCATTACAGAAGACTTCTTCTGAGCTTGCTCCGGCGCGATTGGCACGGTTTTTGAAGCTCCATTTGGCGAGGCGGCAAGAGACTGCCGATCCACAATCATGTCGTGGGTGCCCTCGCGATCGATGGGGCGAAGCAAGGGAGCAACATGTCAGGACTGGGTCAGATACGCTTTGTTTGGCAAAGCAGCGCCGCCCGTGGCATCCGAATGCCCGATTGGCCGATTGCGACAACACCCACAATCGCTCACCACCGCCCAGTGGCCGCCGGTCGGCTCGACGGGATTCCATCGGCAGGTGCCTGCTCGTGTCACTCGGGTCTCGCCGCTCCGATAGCACCCCCGGTTTTCGCGCGGGTGCGACGACGTGCGCACGCTGTCCAGCGACACTTTGTTCACGGGCCAGCAGCAGATCAGGGTCGAGCATTACGGCGCGCCCTATCGGCTGAAGATTCACCGGCAGGGCAGCTGATCCTCACACGTAGGTGGAAGCAGGGGTAAGACATGGACCAGCGCGAGAAACCGTCGCCGGACGAAATCCGGCGGGCGTGCGAAGACAATCCGAAAATCCGGGAGCATGATCTCGCCGCTCGATTGGGCATTTCGGAAGCCGAATTGGTCGCGGCGCATTGTGGTCACGGCGCGGTGCGCATCGAGCCGCGCGTCGATGATCTGCTGACCGGCCTCGAAGCGGTCGGCGAGGTGATGGCGGTCACCCGCAACCAAAGTGCCGTGCACCAAAAGATCGGCGTCTACGACAAAGTGGTCACCGGCAACCCGCATGCCATGGTGCTCGGCGACGAGATCGACCTGCGCATCTTCCCGAAAGCGTGGGCGTATGGCTTCGCCGTCGAGAAGCGCGAGGGAGCCGAGATCCGCCGCAGCCTGCAATTCTTTGATGCCACCGGCGAGGCGATGCACAAAGTACATCTCAGGCCCGCCTCGAACCTGCAGGCCTATCAGAATCTGGCGGCAGAGCTCGCATCCTCCGACCAGGAGCCGATCATATCGGTCGAGGCGAGCGGGGTGCGCGATAACGCAGTGAGTCCAGACCAAGCCGCCACGGTCGACGACCTACGCGAGCACTGGAGCCGGCTGAGCGACGTGCATCAGTTCTACCATATGTTGAAGGCACTGAAGCTCAGCCGCTGCCAGGCGATGCGTATGGCCGACGAGGATTACGCCTGGCTGCTCGACAATGATGCCGTTGGCGCCCTGTTCCAACAGGCGGCCGAAGACGAGATGCCGATCATGTGCTTTGTCGGCAATCATGGTTGCATCCAGATCCATTCCGGCCCGATCAAGTCGGTCAAGCAGATCGGGCCGCGGATCAATGTGCTCGACGAGACCTTCCATCTGCATCTTAGGACCCATCACATCCGCGAGGTCTGGGCCGTGCGCAAGCCGACGAGGGACGGTCACGTCACGTCCATTGAAGCCTATGGCGCCGACGGCAAGATGATCATCCAGTTCTTCGGCACGCGCATGGAAGGCGAACGCGAGCGCAGCGACTGGCGGTTTCTGGCCGAGAGTCTGCCACGCGTTCCCGGTCCGACCGACAGGGATGTGTAGAGCCGACAGGCCCTCGGAATGAACCGGCCGCCATAGGACTCGGCACCACGTTCCGACAGCGGCTCGCGAGGAAATTTAGGTCCATGTGCGGAAAAGCTTGCCGTCGTAGCGCATACGCACGGTCAGATGATGCACGCCGGAATCGACGGCATCGATACAGTCAAGCTAGTCGTCGCCGGACCGGTGCGCACGAGTGCATCGCCGTCTGAGGGAAATCCTTGCAGCGGCTAAAACAACGCATATGCCATCAGCGCCGAACCGAAGCGGAAGCGCCGCCAGGTCTTGTCGGACCGCACCCGAACCTTGCGCTGGGTCGCGTCGTTGCTCAATCCGGGCCGTGCGAGCGATCTCCTCGCTCGTCGACCGGAAGGCTGTGCAGCAGCAGCCAAGCCGAACAGCCCGATGTCGCGGACTCGACAAACCGACCACGGATGTCGGTTGTCGGACGTTGTCCTAAGAATGATGGACAGGTGATCATCAGCGGCGGGCCTAGTGCAGGCTGGCATTGCTTGGTGCAGCGCCATGGGTACGCCTATCCGGCACGCGACTTGCTTCGACAATTTGATCAGCAGGGCATCAGCAGTGCGTCACGGAGCTCAGAGGTGATTGACCAGCCTCTCAACCCTAACGGGGATAAGCGGCGGCTTTGCTTCATGACCGCAGCGCGGCGGAGATGCCCCTTCTGATCGACTTCGCAACCGATCTCATCCGCGCTGGTGCAGGTGGGCTGTATCAGGCGACAGAATCTAGAAGGCGCCCGACAAGAGACGTGCCCATGCTGGAAATCGACTTTATGAACAGCGGTGCAATCTCAATCGAGCCATGAACGCCAATGTAGAGAAAACAAAATGGCGACCAACCCCGTTCCAGATCATGTCCCGCCCGAAATGGTGAGGGACTTCAGCCTGTTTACATCGCCAGGGATGCCACCAACACCCAACGGGGATCCACACGCAGCTGTCGCTTGCGTACATGACGGGCCTCCGATCTTTTACTCCCGCTACAACACGCAAGATGGCCGGGGTACCTGGGTCATCACCCGTGCCGCGGACCAGCGGAAGGTGCTGCAGGACGCAGAGACTTTTTCCAGCCATCGCAGCATCTTCTCCTCCATACTGGGTGAAAACTGGCCGACGATCCCGCTTGAGCTCGATCCACCGGCCCATGGCGTCTTTCGCTCACTGCTCAATCCGCTGCTTTCGCCAAAGCGGGTGTTGGCTTTGGAACCGGCTGTCCGCGAACGGGCGGTCGAGCTGATCGAAAGGATCGCCGCGTCGGGCACAAGCTGCGACGTGATGAAGGATTTTGCCTTTCCTTTCGCGGTGAGCACCTTTCTTCGCTTTCTGGGGTTGCCCGATGACCGACTCGATACATTCGTCGGCTGGGGGAAAGATCTGCTCCACGGCGACGATAAGGAACGACCTGTGGCTGCCCGGACGATCGTGGCATTCATCGACGAACTTGCAGCCATGCGCCGCCAGGAGGCGGTTGACGATTTCATGACCTTTATCGTGCAGGCACAGGTCGAGGGCCGCCGGCTGACGGACACCCAAGTCCGCGGCATCGGCGTGCTTGTCTTCGTCGCTGGGCTCGACACGGTCGCAGCAGCTATAGGCTTTGACTTGGCGTACCTCGCGCGCAACCTCAAAGATCAGCAATTGCTGCGGAGCGAACCGGACCGCATCCCGCTCGCAACCGAAGAATTGCTGCGGGCCTATCCGCCCATTCAGTTGATCCGCGTGGCTACGAAAGATATCGACTTCGAAGGCGCGCCGATCCGGAAGGGGGACTATGTTTCCTGCGCCACGATGATTGCCAATCGTGACCCGGCGGAATTCGAATGCCCCAACACAATCGATTTGGAGCGTGAGGACAACCGCCACGCAGCGTTTGGCTATGGTCCCCACCGTTGCCTTGGCTCACACCTTGCCCGGCGGGAGATTGTCATTGGGCTGGAGGAGTGGCTGGCGCGCATCCCGGCTTTCAGGATCAAGCAGGGTACGGCACCCATAACCTCTGGCGGCCATGTATTCGGGATCGAAAATTTGATCCTGGACTGGTCCTAGGCCCGCCCCGGCCCGGGCACAGACAATGGAGGCAGCGCCATGCGCATCATCGTCCAAAATGCCAAATGCCAGGGTCACGCGCGATGCGCGGCGCAAGCGCCGGACATCTTCAAGCTTGATGACGACGGTTACATCCTGCCTGGTAACATTGAAGTTGCGGAAGGGGAGGAGCTGCCTGCATCGCGAGGCGCGCGATCCTGCCCCGAACGGGCGCTCGAACTCGACCGTACACCGGCTGCGCGGGTTGAATAGGACGTCATTCAAGTCGGGAGTCAGGCGGGCTTGAATGGGGTCGACCACGTGGCCGCACTGGAAAGAACAGCACGCGACCTCTGTCCCAGCACGGTCCACGTCCAACTCCGCGGGGGCATTTCCAGCGCCAGTGTTCCCCTGAGGCGCAAACGGCAGGGCGGGGGTTCGCGAAACACCTCTTCCAATCACAGAATTTGCGACAGAGCCGATCGACGAAAACTACCGAACTACTCGACCGCGAGGCGATCCGCGACTGCCTCTACCCGAAGAACTGCCCGACCCATGTTGCGGCCGGCCGGGTCACTGCATGACTTGATAGGACAAACCAGGAGAACGGCACCATATTTGCCCAACACTATGCCCGGCTCAGCACCGGCCGATGGCCGCAGATCGAGCTGGAGAGGAGGTTCGACCAGCATGTGCTTGCCTGTGTGCTTTCACGTGCGCTCGAGGAGATCGAGGCCGGCGAGGCGACGGCGACGGAGGCAACCGGCCTTGCGCGCGCCGAGCTGCGCGATGTCCTGGCCCGCTGTTTCCCTGCTTTTCCTATCAACGCGTTTGCCTTGGAAGAGGTGCGCGAGCCCGAGCCGGATCTGGAGGAAGAACTTCTGCGCGGACTGCTGCTGGCGCATGCCCGGCCGCGCGATCCGGCAAGCGCCCGCTTCGCCAAGATCATCGCCCGGCGTGCCATGCGCAATGACCATCTCTGGCAGGACCTTGGCCTTTTTAGTCGAAGCGACCTCGGCCGCCTGCTCGCCGCGCATTTTCCGACGCTGGCGGCCGGCAACACCCAAAACATGAAATGGAAGAAATACTTTTACCGCAAGCTCTGCGAGGCCGAAGGTTTTTCGCTGTGCAGCGCGCCCAGTTGCCGGGTATGCAATGATTTCGAAAGCTGCTTCGGCCCGGAGGAAGGCGAAAGCCGCTTCACACGGATCAAGAACGGCGTCGCCTCGGATTGAGAGCCGCTTTCGTCAGTCGTACAGCGCCAGCGCTCGCGCCGCCCCATCTGTCTCCTGTCGAATGTCGACGGACGCCTTCGGGGATTTGAATGCTGTGCCTGCTGTCCGATTGCTCGCGATGCTCGCTTCGGCGGGCGCCGTCATCATGGCGGTGCACGACCCGACCCGCACCCGTCGCCGAGCCTCGGAGACATCCATCCCGCCGAAGCGGGCCTTCCAGTTTTAAATCGAGGCGTCGCTGACCCCGTGCTTGCGGCACAGATCGGCAACCGATACCCCGGCCTCATGTTCCTTCAAAAGTCCGATAATCTGCTCTTCAGAGAAGCGGCTACGTTTCATGTCCTGGTCCTCTCGATGGGCCAGAACGAACTTCAAACCGGATTAGATCAGAGGGGCAAGGTCAAGCCCTACCAATTCGTGGATGCACTCATGGCCGCTTGGATCTGGCCGGCTAGCGTTCAGGCTGATGATGGCAAGACGGCGTGATGGGGAAGCGCACCGAATACAAAGACCAACACCGCACGCTTAACGGTGAGTCCTACTCATTCGAAGTATACGAGCAAAACGACATGATCCATGTCCAAGGCAACGGTGACAAACGATCGACCGCCAAACCGGCGTCCGGCGATGCCGGCACAGTGATCATCAATGATTTGATCGCAGAGCTTTTCAGGCGATGCAGGATCAAACCTGTCGGACACTGACAAGAATGGCGGGGCATTTTTACTCCGCATTTCTCTTCTCTTAGGGTGTCCAGTGCCCGCTTCCCTATCCTTTGTCGCGCCCCGTTAGGCATTCCACGCTTTGTCTAATACAATTTTGACTCGCTTTAGGGAGTCGGCCGTGCGCGGGCAAACGAATTTATAGGCCTTCACTTCATAGCGGGGTGCACCCCTTGCCGTGATTGCCTTTATCGCGGCCGCCAATTCCAGCAGCTTTGATTGGTCCCCACGGTTGATCACGATCGCGGGGAACCCATACGATCCTGGACTTGTGTTCGCTTTCAACCAAGCCTCTACCGCAGGACTCTTTGGCACTTGGCTGCCAATCGAGAGGTCCACACGGTCGCGGGTCTTTACATCAGCCGTGATTTGACAAAACCATCCGAACAGTTTGTTCCGCGCGTCATAGTCTCCCTCGTTCCGATCATCGACAATAAATCGTGATGCGGTGTCTAGATTCTTCTGACGCTTGTCGGCAAAGTGCCCATACTCGTCAAGAAACACTTGCTTCAGCGCTCGGGCAAAAAAGTCAGCGGTCATATTAGTCCCTCCAAAACCCACAGTTCTTTCAGTAGCCGAGCCGCCTCCCTCCGTGCAAGGAGCTTGACCTCAGTGGTTCCTGGTTTGTTCTTATCGTGCCCATGGTGAGGCGTAGTGGCGGCCCATCGCCGACAAGAATCGATCGTGAGTGGCCCTATCAGCTCGCGCTGCTTGACGGTCCTTGTGTCGATCGGACCTTCACGCTGATCAGGGATTTTTGCCACCAGCGCGGCCTTGCCTTCCTGATCAGGCACGCGACGGCGATCTGGTCGAATGGCAGGGAAGAGCTTTTCCGGCTTCATTGCTTCGCCGATCTTGCATCGGCCGAAGCGTTCCGTGACCATTTCAGCGGCGTCATGTTCGACCCAAGGATGGACCGGGCAGACGGGAAAGCGCGTGGTGCATGGCACCGAAGCGAACCATGGCAAAGAGTGTTGGACCTTGGCCCGCTTAGCGTGCGGGCGAGCCTAAGAGATTAGAGGGGTGCAAATATGTGCCGCCAGCGCCGACCGACCAGAAGCCCGCCGCTCGCGCGGTAGGGCTTGGATTTGCCCCTATTTCATTTTGACCTGCCACTGAGTTTTTCCTCCATCTGAGATTAGAGTCCGGCCCTTGATTGAAGGACGGACTGATGAAGAGAAAGCGGTTCACGGAAGAGCAGATCATTGCGGTTCTGCGCGAGCATGAGGCGGGTGCAAAGGCGGGCGATCTGGCCCGCAAGCATGGGATCTCGGAGGCGACGCTGTATAACTGGAAGGCCAAGTACGGCGGGATGGACGTCTCCGACGCCAAGCGGCTGAAGGCCCTGGAAGACGAGAACGCCAAGCTGAAGAAGCTGCTCGCCGACCAGATGCTCGAAGCCTCGGCGCTGCGTGAGCTTCTGTCAAAAAAATGGTAGGGCCCGCCGTCAAGCGCGAAGCCGTCGCGCATCTGCAGGCCGTCATGGGCTTGTCGGAGCGTCGGGCCTGTTCCTTTGTGGGCGCTGATCGCAAGATGATCCGCTACCAGTCCCGGCGTCCACCCGAGACGCAGTTGCGCGGCAGGTTGCGTGACCTCGCCAACGAGCGCCGACGCTTTGGCTACCGGCGGCTGTTCATCCTGCTCAGGCGCGAGGGCGAGGCATCTGGGGTCAACCGCATCTATCGGCTCTACCGCGAGGAGGGCCTGACGGTGCGCAAGCGCCGGGCAAGGCGGCGAGCGGTCGGCACGCGGGCGCCGATCCTGGTCGAGGCAAAGCCGAACGCGCGCTGGTCGCTGGATTTCGTGCATGACCAGTTCGCCTGCGGCCGGAGGTTCCGCGTGCTCAACATCGTCGACGACGTGACGCGCGAATGCCTGGCCGCGATCCCGGACACCTCGATCTCCGGCCGTCGGGTTGCCCGTGAACTGACGGAACTGATCGCCCACCGCGGCAAGCCGGGCATGATCGTCTCCGACCACGGCACCGAGTTCACCTCGAACGCCATCCTCGCCTGGTCGAAGGATTACAGGATCGAATGGCACTACATCGCGCCGGGCAAGCCGATGCAGAACGGTTACGTCGAGAGCTTCAACGGCCGGATGCGCGACGAGCTGTTGAACGAGAGCCTGTTCTTCGGCCTCGACCACGCTCGCAGCGCCATCGCCGAATGGAGGGAGGACTTCAACACCGCCAGGCCACATTCCTCGCTTGGCTACCAGACCCCGGCAGCCTATGCCGAGGTCATCACCGCAACCGGCTCCGACGCTGCGCCGATCGAAGGCTCCGCGCCTCCGCCGGTTGCTTTACCCGCGCCAAACGGCGTAACAGAAATGGTCGCAGCTCTAATCGCAACTGGATGACAGTTCAGTGGCAGGTCAGATAAGGGCGAAAGATGCCAATCTATCCGGAGCTAATCTAAGTAGTGCCTCTATCGTTGGCGCCGATTTTTGTAACGCTGACCTTTCCGGTGTCGTCTTTCCTGCGGTGATGGTAGCCGTGAAACTTAATAATTCCAATTTGAGAAACGCAAAAATAGGTTTTAGAGGATCACGCGTTGACTTTAGTTCAGCAAACATTAGCGGAGCTGACTTTATCGGAGGAATATTTGGAGAGGACATAAAATTTGACAATGTGACATACGATGAGCAAACACGATTTGATAATGTAGAAATTCTCAGGAGCACATCTAGGTATCCCGTTTTTAGCAGATATAACTATTCTGGCGGTAAGCTTGTTCGAAAAGACGGAGCGACTGCAGCTGCGGCTCCCAGCGAAAAAGAGAGCAGTGAAGATAAGGAGGACGACTTAAGATCGGACAGTTCTCCGGATGCCAACACCTCCAACCGCAAGGGCAATTCTGGCGACCTTGCAAGAACGATCGAGATCCGGCTAGCCGAAGCGCCGAAAGGTTTCGCTCTTATGGCAGCCATGCTCTCTGCTGCGGTGCGGGAAGAGTTAGAGGAAATGCAGTCTTCGCGCCCAAACAGGCCCGACGATCTCGCTCGCTTCGAAGGGCTTACAAACTTTTTAGAGGAATTAGCAAAGTCTCTTGATCGTTAGCTGAAGCTATCGAACAAGCCGGCAAGAACCCCGGTAGTGGCGACTATTCGTCGGCTCGCGAAATTGTCACTGCAATTAGAGATCGGATAGAGAGTTGGGCGAGCGAAAACAAGGGCATGGTCGCGGGAATTTGGCGAACTGGCATTTATTGGTGTGAGCATGCCGTTTTTAACACTCTGCGGAGCGCCTGCAACTTACGCAGCGTTGATGAGCATGGCCACTTTTGGTGGGGCGAAGTTGATCGAAGTCGTGAAAGATTTCGCTAAGAAGAGTGGCGACAACGACTAGGGATGAAGCGCCGCCACGAAGGGGAGAAAAATGCCACTAGCGGAACATTCGGCCTTTAGAAGGCCGGCAAAGGAACAGGTTCTATGGCGATATATAAATTTCCCGAAATTCGCCTCAATGATTACAACGAAAACTCTTTGGTTTTCTAACATGCACACTCTGAGCGTGGATGATCCATATGAGGGAATATTGCCAGCCGGAAATTATGCCCATCGCCAGTGGAACAACGAAGCCGACGTTCCACAAAAAAAATTAAACGACATAAAACGAGGAAGTTTCATCGGCAAAGGTGGAGATATCAATAGCGATATTAAAGCATACAAAGCGTTGTTAGATAATGAGGTTGATGAAGCATATAATGCTCGAAAAGAAAATTATATTAATTGCTGGCATATTTCGAGTTATGAGTCTGCTTCGATGTGGCACATTTATGGGGAGAGGCAGTTTGGGATTGCGGTGACCAGTGACATTAATTCTATAGCAAAAGCATTCAACGCAACCAAGGAAGAGATATTCGCCGGGAGCGTCGATTACATAGACTATGAATCAGAAACTTTAGACATGTCCAATGGGTTCATTCCGGCTTTACACAAACGTCTAAGCTTCGGGCATGAAAAAGAGATGAGGCTTCTCATTTGGGACTTTTCTGACAGCGAGATGGATGTCCTATTTCCGTTGAACGGGACATTGCGCGTCATGAAAGGAGAGCGACCAAAAGCTGAGCGCGACAAAATTGATCCCGCGCCCGGCAAGGCTGTCCGGTGTGATTTATCAGAACTGATCCTGGGCATATATGTTTCGCCAGCATCCCCTATATGGTTTGAAGACGCCGTCAGGTCGTTTTGCGAGCTAGCGCGCATAGACAAAAGAATCGCCAGATCGGACCTCTTGGCAGGGCCAGTTCGTTGAACCGCGCACTCGCGATTGCGGCCTAAAAAGGTGCCCTAGAATACCTTACATTAAAAAAATGAATTTCCTGTAAGCATTGATTTTGTTCAATAAAGATAGAATGGCTGGGAAACCTGGATTCGAACCAGGACTAACGGAGGCAGAGACGGATCTATCCGTTGTTTTTGCTAGGAAATGCAGCCGTGTTGCAGCCGTGTTGCAGCCTTCGTTAGGAAAGCAGTCGAGCCTCGATCTCAGAGACTGCCGTCTGATCGGCGGCGTCATCTTCGAAAAGATGGCCATAAGTGTCGAACGTCACCCTGATCGAGCTGTGTCCCATATCGTCTGTACACGCTTCGGCGAGAGCTTCTGTTGGATGAAGAGGCTCGCCGCCGCATGACGCAGCGCATGAAAATTGTACTTGGCGATTTTCATTGGAGCACCGTCAGCATCGCGCCTGACGGGGTGAAAACTAAATAGCCCAGCACCAACGAGGAGGGGCGTCCAGACGCGCGCAAGAATGTTGTGGTGGTCGAGCGGCATTCCTTCGTCGGACGCAAAGACATTCACTGCTGGTCTATGTCGCGTCCTAATGATGCCATCTGCCTGGTTGGTGCTGTTTAGCACCCGCGTCGGCCTAGGGCTTCGCGCGATCGACGACAATACGGCCGCCGTTGACACCACTGGCATTTCGCGACCTGTCTGCGCTATCGTGCGGCATCTTCGCCGGCGTTCTGACGGGCAAGGCCGGCGCGTAGCTGTCGCTCGCCCAGAATGCCGGCTTGTCGTGAAGGATATGACCGCCAGCAAGGGTTCCATCGCGCTGGCAGCGTCATCGTCGCCAAATGGAAACCGGTGCCGGCGAGGTTCGCGTGTCTGGCGGCGAAGGTCGCCATGACCCGGAGGTGAAGCCGGCGAGGCGCTTGCGCTGGTCCATGCTAATCGCGCCGCGCCGTGCATGCGATTGCATCTCTCGTCCCGTTGCGCTGGTGAGGCCTCTTCTGTCAGGCGGTCTAGGTTTCGCGCTTCGGGCCTAGCAGGAATACTGTCAGGGCGGCGAGGGACGTGGCAATAGCACTGTAGGCAATGCCACTGGTAATCCCGGCATTGTCCACCAATAGTCCGCCGAAAATGGCGCCGGCTGCGATTGCCACTTGGAACGCTACGACCATCAGCACACCGGCGCTTTCGACCTGCTCAGGAGGGGCGCCCCGCACCATCCACGTCTGCAATCCCACCGGCACCGCGCCGAAGGCCAAGCCCCACGCGGCAACCGCCAGCGCCGAGGCCGAGGCCGATGATCCCGCCGTCAGCAGCGAGACAGCGGATATCGCTATGAGCAGCGGTGCCAGGGCCGCGACTGCCTTGAGACTGTACTCGGCCAGAAGCCCGCCGGCTAAATTGCCGAAGAAGCCGCCGATGCCAAAAGCAAGCAACACTAGCGAGATCGTCTCGACATCGAGCGCGGGAACCTTCTCGAGGAAGGCGCGGATATAGGTGAAGCCGGCGAAGTGGCCGGAAGCGACCAGCAGGACCACCAAAAGCGCGACCTTGATCATCGGATTCTTGGCCACATGCAGCAGGCTGCGGAAGCTAACCACTCCAACCGGAGGCAGCCTCGGAATGGTTATGAGTTGCACCAGCAGTGTAGCGGCGCCGACGACCGCGGCGAGCATGAAGGCGCTTCGCCATCCCCAGATATCGCCGACATAGGCGCCGATTGGAGCTGCGCAAACGGTAGCGACGGAAACGCCGGTGAGGATGATCGACATGGCGCGCGGCAGGAGGTGGCTTGGAACGAGCCGCATCGCCAGTGCTGCCGACACCGACCAGAAGCCTCCGAGCGCTATGCCGAGCACGACGCGTGCAGTCAGGAGAACCGCCAGCGACCACGCGCCGGCCGCCAGAACGTCCGACAGTATCAGCAGCAGCGTCATCGCCCACATGACGATCCTGCGGTCCAGGCGCTTTGTGATGATGGCCACCGTCGGCGCCGAGATCGCCCCGACGATAGCGGTCGCCGTCATCGCCTGTCCAGCCGCACCCTCGGTGATACCGAGATCATGCGCGAGCGGCGTGAGCAGGCTGACAGGCAGAAACTCTGCCGTCACCAGCCCGAAGATGCCCAAGGAAAGCGAAATTACCGCACCCCAGGCGGGACCAGACGGTTGGTCGGGCCTTTCTGGGTCGTGCAGAACAGCGTCCACGACGCCTGCCGCGGATTGGGTCATGAACGAAGTCTCCACTTTGGATGCCCTGCAACATGATGTTGGCTGCCTTGACCCAAATTAAAAACACAAGCGCCTTTCCCGGCGGCGTTGCACGGAGGAGGGGATGTTCATTGCCTCGCGATATTTTGTGACGGTGCGGCGCGCAACATCGATGCCGGTTTCCTTCAGCCGAACAGCGATGTCATCGTCGGAAAGCACGTCCCCGTGAGATTCTGCGGCAATTATCGCTTTGATCCGATGGCGGACAGCTTCGGCGGAGTGCGCATCGCCGCCTTGGCAGGACGCGATCGCGACGGTAAAAAAATACTTCAGTTCAAAGACTCCGCGCGGGGTAAGCATGTACTTGTTCGAGGTCACCCGGCTTACCGTCGACTCGTGCACGCCGATCGCGTCAGCGACGGTTCTGAGATTGAGAGGCCGCAGGTGGGCGACGCCATGTTCCAAAAAGGCATCCTGCTGACGCACGATTTCAGCCGCAACCTTAACAATGGTCTTGGCGCGCTGATCGAGGCTGCGGATCAGCCAGGTCGCGTTTTGCAAGCATTCGTCGAGAAATGCTTTATCCTTCGCACTTTGGGCAGTTTGACGCGAGACTTCGGCATAGTAGCTTTGGTTGATCAGCAGCTTTGGCAGTGTGGCGGGATCGAGTTCGATCTGCCACCCGCCTTCCGGCGAGGGCGTGACCCAGACGTCGGGTATGATTGATTCAGACGCACCGGATTGGAATCGATTTCCAGGCTTGGGATCGAGCGCCCGAATCTCATGCATCATGTCGAGAAGGTCGTCTTCATCGACGCCGCAATGCTGCTTCAGTGCCTGAAAATCACGTCGCGCAAGCATTTCAAGATTGGCAACCAAAGCTGCCATTGCCGGGTCGAACCGGTCTCGCTGGCGCAACTGGATTTCGAGGCATTCTCCGAGAGTTCGCGCAAAAATTCCCGGTGGATCAAAGTGCTGCAAGGCTCCGAGAACCCGTTCCACATCAGCCTCCCGGACATTCAGGCTCTCGGCCAGCTCCAAAAGGTTTGCCCGAAGATAGCCAGTGTCTTCCAGATCGGCGGCAAGCTGGCCAGCGATCAGCCGCTCCTGTGGTGTGAACGCGGTGAGGGCGATCTGACGAGCGACATGGTCGTGCAATGTTTCGGCGAGGGTGGCAAACTCGTCGAGGGAAGGGCCATTACCCGGCGGGTTGTTGGTCGTGTTGCGAAGTGATTTCCATTGCCCGAGCCGTTCAGGCGACCCGGCCCCGGTCGGTCCGTCAACGGCGTTTGCGCGTGGGCCGACAGGCTGATCCGCTCCCGAAATCGAAACATCGCCAAAAGGCCCGCCATCGTTTGACGCAGATTCCAAGAGCGGATTCTTCTCGATTTCCCGCTCCACGAACTGATGCAGTTCAGTATGCGCCAGTTGCAGCAAGCGAATCGACTCAATGAGTTGAGGCGATGCGACCATGGATTGCTTCTGGCGCTGAAGCAGGCTTGCTGAGGATTGCATGGTGAGCGCGATAATCCTGTCGAGGAGCCTCTTGGGGCGGGCAATGGCACCAGTGAGACGTTTTCTAGGTCATGCGGCGGCTTTCAGCGTTTCGAGAACGTTTTGCGGGGATGAGACGCCATAGGGGTCGGCCTCGCAGTTGTCGGAGAAACCTTCCTCCTCGAACCACTGCTCCACCACGCCATTGTTGATCAGGGCGGCGTAGCGCCAGGAGCGCATCCCGAAGCCGAGATTGTCCTTGGCCACCAGCATGCCCATCTTGCGTGTGAACTCGCCTGAGCCATCGGGAATGAGCTCGACCTTCTGCAGGCCCAAGGACTTCCCCCACGCATTCATGACGAAGGCATCGTTGACGGAGACGCAGTAAATCGCGTCAATTCCCTCCTTCTCAAACTCATCATAGAGCTCTTCGAAATTGGGCAGTTGGTAGGTCGAGCAGGTCGGAGTGAAGGCGCCAGGCAGCGAGAACAGGATGACGCGCTTGCCGGCAAAGTAGTCGTCAGATGTCTTTTCTTCCCAGCGATATGGATTTGGGCCCTGGACTGACTCATCGCGAATACGCGTGAGAAAGGTGACGAAGGGAACCTTCTTTTGAACGGTCATCAACTTGCTCCTCAGGAAAAAACTGGCGCGCCGGATTCTGGCAGAGGCTGGCGCAATACCGAGCAAAGGCTCGTATGCCGGGCATGAAATGAGGCCCTTGCGGCTCGCACCCTCCTTTTTCCATCCCGACGTAGGGGAACGTCTTGGCTGCTGGTCTTCGTCACCCGAACGCCATCGATCTGAGCAAGTGGAGGCTGTCGAGCCGCTGGGGCAATCTTTCCACGGCTATGGCGCCGGAAGCGGCATCCATCGCTCGCGCTTGTGCCCGGGACAAAGTGATAGCGGGCCCGAAGTAGCCAATATCGGACGCGTATGGAGGCCTCAAATGTGACTTCACGCAAGCGACCCGCGTTACTGACCTGGTTCGGCGTATTGTCGAAGTTTGCCAGTGACCCGCCGACCTTGGCTTCGGTGGCTCTTTGATGGGACTCTTGGGCACTCACATGTTGATCAGAACCGGCAAACGGCAATTGCGCGAGCGCCACGTGTTGGCGTGCCGGCATCGGACCAGCCGTGCGCAAAGCGGCTGCCGAGGAGGGACCCCCGGAGGAGATGATGTACCGATGTTCAGCGGGAACAGGCACCGTCTCCTCAGGCCACGGTCTAGAGCTTCGCGTGTCGGGCATGGCGCAAGTCGCTTTCATCGTGTTTTGATGGGCTCTGACCAGGAGCAGCAAGCGGCGTGCCATTTCAAATAGAGATGCTTTTGGAGCGATCCTTTCTTGGGAGGACCGTGTCTTCAAGACCGGGCCTATAAGCGCCTCGTCAGCACGCACGACAAGGGTGCTGTATGGTGCGGATATGCGGCGCTTCCGCACCGGCTGGACAAAGACGAACCGAAAGCCGAGCCGATGCCCTACCTCAGACCGGCGGGCACTGCAGCGATTTCGTAGCGTCTGCCGCAAACGTGTTCTTGCGTGCGCAGGCTCGGCTTTCGCGAACATGCGCCTGTCGCAGCAACCATGAGCGCGCGCTTCGGCAAGCGCCTGACTCCGTCAGGATCGAATTCCCCAATCGTGTCTATTTGCCACCCTCTTATGTTCGAAACTGGACCAGAATGTCGCAAGCCCGACCGAAAGGTCGCCCAGCGCGTACTATCCGACACTGTTCTGTCGCCTTTGTTGGTCCGCGACGCCGGCCTATTTCGCCGAGCTCTTGTCTGGCCTCAGGCTAACCCAGTGAAAAGCAATCACAATTTTTTTCTTCTGCTGGGCCGGCCAAATTGGCACGAGTTTTGAAGCTCCTTCGTTGCGGGCCGGGAGCCGCCGACCGACCTTCATTTCGTGGATGGCACCGCGATCGATGGAACGAAGAAAGAAAAGCAAAATGTCAAATCCGCGTCGGATAGCGTCTATGGACAGGGGGTCCTCGGCGAAACCGCCCCCTACCAAACAGCTCGCCGCCCTTGTCGACCCTTGCGCAGGAAATCTTGGCCGGCGGCGAGTCAAAGGCCCACCACACCGACTTTATCCTGACCTCGAAGGTGCAGGATAACGTTCTGCATCTCGCCGCGCGATGTGCCTAGACAGGTACGCGTTAGCCGATCTTGATAATCGGTCTGCCTTCGGACGACGTCGTCTACAGCCGTCTTAGGTCTTCGCTGCCGCAGCGCCCGCCGGTCACCTTCCGCCCTTCCATCGCTATAGAGTGAAGTGCCACCATGTCCGAACAACCTTTGCCGACGCTGCCGATGTGGCGCGTCGATCACATTGAGCCCTCGCCCGAGATGTTGGCGCTACGCGCCAACGGTCCGATCCACCACGTGCGCTTCCCGTCCGGGCACGAAGGCTGGTGGGTCACAGGCTATGACGAGGCCAAGGCGGTGTTGTCCGACGCGGCGTTCCGGCCCTCGGGAATGCCGCCGGCGGCATTCACCCCGGATTCGGTGATTCTCGGATCGCCGGGGTGGCTGGTCTCGCACGAGGGGGGCGAGCATGCCCGGTTACGCACGATCGTGGCGCCGGCCTTCAGCAACCGCAGGGTGAAGCTGCTCGAGCAGCAGGTCGAGGCGATCGCCGCGCAGTCGTTCGAGACACTGGCGGCCCAGCCCCAGCCCGCCGACCTGCGGCGCCACCTCTCCTTTCCGCTTCCGGCCATGGTCATCAGCGCGCTGATGGGCGTGCTCTACGAGGATCACGCCTTTTTCGCCGGGCTGTCCGACGAGGTGATGACGCACCAGCATGAAAGCGGCCCGCGCAGCGCGTCGCGCCTGGCCTGGGAAGAACTGCGCGCCTACATTCGCGGCAAGATGCGGGACAAGCGCCAGGATCCGGGCGACAACCTGCTGACGGATCTGCTCGCGGCGGTCGACCAGGGCAAGGCGACCGAGGAAGAGGCGATCGGCTTGGCGGCGGGAATGCTGGTGGCGGGGCACGAGAGCACCGTCGCGCAGATCGAATTCGGCCTGCTGGCCATGTTCCGCCATCCGCAACAGCGCGAACGCCTGGTCGGCGATCCATCTCTGGTGGATAAGGCGGTGGAGGAAATCCTGCGCATGTACCCGCCGGGCGCGGGTTGGGACGGCATCATGCGCTATCCGAGCACCGACGTGACCATCGCGGGCGTGCATATTCCCGCGGAGAGCAAGGTGCTGGTCGGCCTGCCGGCGACGTCGTTCGATGCGCGCCATTTCGACGACCCGGAAATCTTCGACATCGGACGCGACGAAAACCCGCACCTGGCGTTCTCCCATGGGCCGCACTACTGCATCGGCGCGGCGCTGGCCAGGCTGGAACTCAAGGTGGTGTTCGGTTCGATCTTCCAGCGCTTTCCCGCGCTGCGCCTGGCCGTGGCGCCCGAAGAACTGAAGTTGCGCAAGGAGATCATCACTGGCGGGTTCGAGGAGTTCCCGGTGCTCTGGTGATGCGCGGACGCCGCCGGGAATCGCGATCTTCTCCGCAATTGCCGGCGCGCCTGGCGCGCGCCGGTCAGATCAGCCAGCCAACAGGTAACCAAGATGGACGTGCAAGAAACCACGGCAACATGCCGGGACGCCTTCGCCGAACTGGCGTCGCCAGCCTGCATCCACGACCCGTATCCATTCATGCGGTGGTTGCGCGAGCACGATCCGGTGCATCGCGCGGCGTCGGGCCTCTTTCTGTTGAGCCGCCACGCCGACATCTACTGGGCGCTCAAGGCCACGGGCGATGCTTTTCGGGGACCGGCGCCGGGCGAACTGGCGCGCTATTTCCCGCGTGCGGCGACCAGCCTGTCACTCAATCTGCTGGCGTCCACGCTAGCGATGAAGGAACCACCGACGCATACGCGTCTGCGCCGGCTGATCTCGCGCGATTTCACCATGGGCCAGATCGACAACCTGAGGCCGACCATCGCTCGCATCGTCGCAGCGCGCCTGGACGGCATGGCGCCCGCGCTGGAGCGCGGGGAGGCGGTGGACCTGCATCGGGAATTCGCGCTGGCCTTGCCCATGCTGGTTTTCGGCGAACTGTTCGGCATGCCCCAGGACGACATGTTGGGGCTCGTCGCCGGCATCAGCGCCATTCTGGAAGGCCTGAGCCCGCACGCCAGCGATCCCCAGCTCGCCGCGGCGGACGCGGCCAGCGCCAGGGTGCAGGCCTACTTCGGCGACCTCATACAGCGCAAGCGCACCGATTCCCGCCACGACATCGTGTCAATGCTGGTCGGCGCACACGACGACGATGCCGACATGCTGTCGGATGCGGAGTTGATCAGCATGCTGTGGGGCATGCTGCTGGGCGGCTTCGCCACCACTGCTGCGGCCATCGACCATGCGGTCCTGGCGATGCTGGCGTATCCCGAACAGCGGCACTGGCTGCAGGGAGATGCCGTGGGGGTGAAGGCATTCGTCGAAGAAGTCCTGCGCTACGACGCGCCCGCCATGTTCAGCTCCATTCCGCGTATCGCCCAGCGCGACATCGAACTGGGCGGCGTGGTGATCCCGAAGAACGCGGACGTGCGCGTGCTGATCGCGGCCGGCAATCGCGACCCGGACGCCTTCGCCGATCCCGACCGCTTCGATCCCGTGCGGTTCTACGGCACCAGTCCTGGCATGTCGATCGACGGGAAGATCATGCTGAGCTTCGGCCACGGCATCCACTTCTGCCTCGGTGCGCAACTGGCCCGGGTGCAGTTGGCCGAGAGCCTGCCGCGGATCCAGGCGCGCTTCCCCACGCTGGCATTGGCCGAGCAGCCGACCCGGGAGCCCTCCGCGTTCCTTAGGACGTTCCGCGCGCTGCCGGTGCGGCTGCATGGGCAGGAGGGCTGAGATGCGCGTCCTGGTCGATCAGGATCTGTGCGGAACTACCGGGCAGTGCGTGCTGACGCTGCCGGGCACCTTTCGCCAGCGCGAACCGGACGGCGTGGCCGAAGTGTGCGTGGCGACGGTCCCGCAGGCGCTGCACGCCGCCGTGCGGCTTGCGGCCAACCAGTGCCCGGTCGCCGCCATTCGAGTCATCGAAAGCGACGCTGGCCATGACGAGTGCGCCAGCGCCGACCCTGCGCCTTCTCCGGCGCAGGCCAAGCGGCATGCTGCGAAAGACCAATGCAGTTCAGGAGACACGATGGGACGGTTTGAAGGCAAAGTGGCCGTGGTGACCGGCGCCGGCGCCGGCATTGGCAAGGCATGCGCTCTCGCCATCGCGCGCGGGGGCGGCAGAGTGGTGGTGGCCGACATTGATGGCTCGGCGGCCATCGCCTGCACCGCGCAGATCGCGGCCGAAGCAGGCCACGCGCTGCCCATAGCCATGGATATCGCCGATGAGCAGGCGGTGGCAGCGCTGTTCGAGAGGGCGGAGCGGCACTTCGGGGGGGTCGACCTGCTGGTGAACAATGCGAGCGCCATGCATCTGACCCCGCGCGACCGCGCGATCCTCGACCTGGACCTGGCGGTCTGGGACCAGACCATGGCGACCAATCTGCGCGGCACGCTGCTCTGCTGCCGGCAGGCCATCCCACGGATGATCGCCCGTGGCGGTGGCGCGATCGTCAACATGTCGTCGTGCCAGGGGCTCAGCGGTGATACCGCGCAAACGTCCTACGCCGCCTCGAAGGCGGCGATGAACATGCTGTCGGCCTCGCTCGCCACCCAGTACGGTCACTCGCAGATCCGCTGCAACGCGGTTGCGCCGGGTCTTATCATGACCGAGCGTCTCCTTGGCAAGCTGGACGAGTGCATGCAACGGCATCTGCGCCGGCACCAGCTCCTGCCGCGCGTCGGCCGTCCCGAGGACGTGGCCGCGGTCGTGGCGTTCCTGCTCTCCGACGATGCTGCGTTCATCACCGGCCAGGTCGTGTGCATCGATGGCGGCATGCTGGCGCATGTGCCGACATACGCCGACGGTGGCAACAGCTGCGCCGCGCGCCCTGCCGGCGACACCGAATCGGCGGCGGCGGCGCGCTGCTGATGGACATACTACTCAACCCCCTCAACCGTCGGCACCGGCTGCGATGCGACATCCCGGTCATGCCTGGCGCTTTCCCCCTGGTCGGGCATCTTCCCGCCATTGTCTGCGACCTGCCGCGCCTGCTGCAGCGCGCAGAACGGACGCTGGGCAGCCACTTCTGGCTGGATTTCGGCCCTGCCGGACACCTGATGACCTGCGTGCATCCGGATGCGTTCGCACTGCTCCGGCACAAGGACGTGTCCTCGGCGCTGATCGAAGAGATCGCGCCCGAATTGCTTGGCGGAACGTTGGTTGCCCAGGACGGCCGCGCGCACCGGCAAGCGCGCGATGCGATCAAGGCGGCGTTCCTGCCCAAGGGGCTGACCCAGGCCGGCATCGGCGACCTGTTCGCGCCCGTCATCTGGGCGCGGGTGCAGGCGTGGCGCGCCCGCGGCGAGGTAACCATCCTGCGCGAAACCGGCGACCTGATGCTCAAGCTCATCTTCAGCCTCATGGGAATCCCCGCGCAGGACCTGCCGGGATGGCATCGCAAATACCGGCAACTGCTGCAGTTGATCGTCGCGCCCCCGGTCGACCTGCCCGGACTGCCCTTGCGGCGAGGCCGCGCCGCCCGCGACTGGATCGACGCGCAGTTGCGCCAGTTCGTCCGCGACGCGCGCGCGCATGCCGCGCGCACCGGGTTGATCAACGACATGGTGAGCGCCTTCGACCGCAGCGACGATGCGCTTTCCGATGACGTTCTGGTCGCCAATATCCGCTTGCTGCTGCTTGCCGGTCACGACACCACTGCCTCGACGATGGCCTGGATGGTGATCGAGCTGGCGCGGCAGCCTGTGCTGTGGGACGCCCTGGTCGAGGAGGCGCAACGCGTGGGCGCGGTGCCGACCCGGCACGCGGACCTGGCACAGTGTCCGGTCGCCGAGGCGCTGTTCCGGGAGACGCTGCGCCTGCATCCGGCGACCACGCTCCTGCCGCGTCGCGCCCTGCAGGAATTGCAACTCGGCCAACGGCGCATTCCCGCGGGCACCCATCTGTGCATCCCGCTGCTGCATTTCTCGACCTCGGCGCTGATGTACGAGGCGCCTGATCAGTTCCGCCTGGCGCGGTGGCTGCAACGCACGGAGCCGATCCGGCCGGTGGACATGCTGCAGTTCGGTACCGGCCCACACGTCTGCATCGGCTACCACCTGGTATGGCTGGAAATGGTGCAGTTCTGCATCGCCTTGGCGCTGATCATGCACAAGGCCGGGGTGCGGCCGCAGTTGCTGAGCGGCGTCGAAAAAGGCCGGCGCTATTACCCGACCGCACATCCGTCCATGGCAATCCGCATCGGCTTCTCATGAGCTGGCATCGCATGCCCCGTGTGGCGAGGCAGCGGCGCCGGCGACGCGCGGCATTGCTGCACTCTGCGCGCGCGCTCGGTGCGACGCCGGCAACACCGCGGCGGCTTGGCGCTCGCCGTGGCCATCTCGTGTCAGGTACAAGGACATGAACAACATGCAGACCGGTTCCACGCTACACGACGACCGAACTGGCGTTTCCGCGCTCGGCGGATTGGGCGCGCAGGCGCGCGGCGCATCCGGCAGGCTGCTGCCGGAGATCTGGATGCAGGACGGCGCAAAGCGGGTCGAACAGGCGCTGGCGCGTCTTCTCTGCGCCGAAGACGACGGTGAGACCGAGCTGATGGCGGCGATGCGCTACGCCACCTTGCATGGCGGGAAGCGCACCCGCGCGTTGCTCTGTCTGGCTGCCGGCGGACTGGCCGACACGCCGGCGCACATGCTCGACGACGTCGGCGCCGCCATCGAGATGATGCACGCCTGTACCCTGGTCCACGACGACCTGCCCGCGATGGACGACGACGTGCTTCGCCGCGGCCTTCCGACCGTGCACGTCAAGTTCGGCGAAGCCACTGCGATCCTGGTCGGCGATGCGCTGCAGGCGCACGCCTTCCTGACCCTGGCGAGCCTGGATGCGCCGGGCGACAACCGTATCGCGCTCGTGCGCGAACTGGCGCAGGCCGTGTCCGCCGAGGGTGCCGCAGGCGGGCAGGCCATGGATCTGTCGCTGGTCGGAAAGCACGCCGAGCTGGACAGGATCCTGGCGATGCACCGGATGAAGAGCGGAGCGTTAGTGCGCGCGTCCGTTCGCATGGGCGCGCTATGCTCCATCGCGGAGGATGCCGCGCACGCTGCGCTGTACTGTGCGCTCGATCGCTACACCGCCTGTTTCGGCCTGGCGTTGCAGGTGGTCGACGACATTCTCGACGCGACAGCGGATACCGCGACGCTGGGCAAGACCCCCGGCAAGGACGCGGCGGCGCAGAAGCCGACCTGCGCGTCGATCATGGGGCTGCAGGCAGCGCGCCAGTTCGCGCTGGATTTGTTGCGCGACGCCGGGGAGGCCATCGTCCCGCTGGGGCCGCGTGCGGAACGGTTGGCGCAGATGCTGCAGCGGGCCAACGTGTATCTGTCCGCGCCATACGCATGAGCGCGCCCGTCCGCATGGACTCGCCCCTGTGGCCGTGCGGTCGGCCGGCGGGCGGTGCATGCTGCACTGTGTCCGAGTCGGCGGGGACGTGCGCGGCGTCTGCCGGATCCTGGTTCTCGTTAATCCTCTGCAGAAGGAACATCCCGCGTGAACGCGCTGTCCGAACAGATCCTTTCCGAATTGCGCCACCTGCTGAGCGAGATGAGCGACGGCGGCAGCGTCGGTCCGTCCGTCTACGACACGGCGCGAGCTCTGCATTTCCACGGCAACGGCACCGGTCGGCAGGACGCATACGGGTGGCTCATCGCGCAGCAACAGGCCGATGGCGGATGGGGAAGTGCGGACTTCCCGCTGTTCCGCCATGCGCCCACGTGGGCGGCGTTGCTTGCATTGCAGCGTGCCGATCCTCTTCCCGGCGCTGCCGACGCAGTCGAGGCTGCAACCCGGTTCATCGAGCGCCAGCCCGATCCCTACGCGCATGCGGTGCCAGAAGACGCGCCCATCGGCGCGGAGCTGATCCTGCCGCAGTTGTGCGACGAGGCCGCATCCTTGCTGGGCGGCTTAGCGTTTCCGCGCCACCCGGCGCTGTTGCCGTTGCGGCAAGCACACCTGGTCAAGCTGGGGGCTGTGGCGAGGTTGCCGAGAGGCCATCCGTTGCTGCACTCCTGGGAAGCCTGGGGGACGTCGCCGGCCACCGCATGCCCGGACGACGACGGCAGCATCGGCATCAGTCCGGCGGCCACCGCCGCGTGGCGTGCGCGCGCCGTGACACAGGGAAGAACGCCGCAGGTCGGGCGCACCGACGGGTATCTGCAGGCGGCATCGCGGGCGACGCGCACCGGCATTGAAGGTGTCGTTCCCAATGTCTGGCCGATCAATGTGTTCGAGCCATGCTGGTCGCTGTACACCCTGCATCTGGCGGGTCTGTTCGCGCATCCCGCGCTCGCCGAGGCGGTGCAAGTGATCGTCGCGCAGCTCGACGCCCGCCTCGGCGTGCGCGGTCTGGGCCCGGCCTTGCACTTCGCGGCCGATGCGGACGACACCGCCGTTGCGTTGTGCGTCCTTCGCCTTGCAGGCCGCGACCCGGCGGTCGATGCATTGCGCCATTTCGAAATCGGCGAGCTGTTCGTCACCTTCCCCGGCGAGCGCAATGCCTCGGTGTCGACCAACATCCATGCCCTGCATGCGTTGCGGATGTTGGGAAAGCCCGCGGCCGGCACCAGCGCCTACGTCGAGGCCAATCGCAACCCGGACGGTCTATGGGACAACGAAAAATGGCACGTTTCGTGGCTGTATCCCACCGCCCATGCGGTCGCTGCGCTGGCGCAAGGCAAGCCCCAGTGGCGCGACGAGCGCGCGCTGGCGGCGCTGCTGCAGGCGCAGCGCGACGACGGCGGCTGGGGCGCCGGTCGCGCGTCCACATTCGAGGAAACCGCCTATGCGCTGTTCGCGTTGCACGTGATGGACAGGAACGAAGAGCCGACAGGGCGCCGGCGCATCGCGCAGGCGGTGGCGCGTGCGCTGGAGTGGATGCTCGCCCGCCATGCGGCGCATGCATTGCCGCAGACGCCGCTGTGGATCGGCAAGGAACTGTATTGCCCCACCCGGGTGGTGCGCGTGGCCGAACTCGCCGGGTTGTGGCTGGCGCTTCGTTGGGGGCGGCGCGTCCTGGCCGAGGGAGCAGGAGCGGCGCCATGATCCAGACCGAACGCGCGCTGCAGCAGGTGCTGGAGTGGGGGCGTTCCCTGACCGGGTTCGCCGACGAGCATGCCGTGGAAGCGGTCAGGGGCGGCCAGTACATCCTGCAGCGCATCCACCCGAGCCTGCGCAACACCAGCGCCCGCACCGGCCGCGATCCGCAGGACGAAACGCTGATCGTGGCGTTCTATCGCGAATTGGCGCTGCTGTTCTGGCTCGACGATTGCAACGACCTTGGCCTGATCGCGCCGGAGCAGCTCGCCGCGGTGGAACAGGCGCTGGGGCAGGGCGTGCCGTGCGCGCTCCCCGGATTCGAGGGCTGCGCTGTGCTGCGCGCTTCGCTGGCCGCGCTCGCCTACGATCGTCGCGACTATGCTCAGCTTCTCGACGATACCCGGTGCTACTGCGCGGCGCTGCGCGCCGGACACGCGCAGGCGGCAGGGGCGGAACGCTGGTCCTACGCCGAGTACCTGCACAACGGCATCGATTCGATCGCCTACACGAACGTGTTCTGTTGCCTGTCGTTGCTGTGGGGACTGGACATGGCGAACTTGCGCGCGGGTCCGGCGTTTCGCCAGGTCCTGCGGCTCATCTCCGCGATAGGGCGCCTGCAGAACGATCTGCATGGACGCGAAAAGGATAGGTCGGCCGGCGAGGCCGACAACGCGGCGATCCTCCTGCTGCAGCGCTATCCGGCTATGCCTGTGGTGGAGTTCCTCAGCGACGAGCTGGCCGGCCATACGCGCATGCTGCACCGGGTGATGGCGGAAGAACGCTTTCCCGCGCCGTGGGGACCGTTGATCGAGGCCATGGCAGCCATCCGCGCGCAGTACTACCAGACCTCGACCAGCCGCTACCGCAGCGACGCTGCGGGGGGAGGCCAGCGTGCGCCGGCCTGAACGCACGGGAGGCGGCGGCGTGCGCGCGCTGCCGTCGGTCCGATCCGACGCAATGCCGTCGCCCGATGCGACGGATGGAGCGAGCATGAGCGACACCAACCTGAGCCGGCGCAAGGACGACCACCTGGACATCGTGCTGGATCGGCGAACGGCGCCGGCCAAGGCCGCCGCCGGCTGGGAGTACATCCGTTTCGAACACTGCGCATTGCCCGAGTTGGACCTGACGCAGATCGACCTGCGCGCCTCGCTGCTGGGCAAGACCATGCGCGCGCCGCTGCTGATCAGCTCCATGACCGGCGGCATGCCACGCGCCGAGGCCATCAACCGGCATCTGAGCGAGGCAGCGCAAGCCCTGGGGATCGCCATGTGCCTCGGTTCGCAGCGCGTGAGCCTGCAATCCCGCAACTCCCAGGGGCTGACGCGCGCGTTGCGCGGCCTGGCCCCAGACATTCCCTTGCTGGCCAATATCGGCGCCGCGCAACTGCGCGAGGCCGACGGCCTGGACCTGGCGCGCCGGGCGGTGGATGCGCTGGAGGCCGATGGACTCATCGTCCATCTCAATCCGCTGCAGGAAGCGGTACAGCCGGAGGGCGACCGCGACTGGCGCGGCGTCCTGGCGCAGATCGCTCGCGCCGCGCGCAGCGTGGGCGTGCCGGTCGTGGCCAAGGAAGTGGGGTCGGGCCTGTCCGCCTCGGTGGCCTGTGCGCTCGTCGAGGCGGGCGTGGCGGTGATCGATGTCGCCGGTGCCGGCGGCACCAGTTGGGCCGCGGTGGAGGGCGAGCGCGCCCGCGATGCCGCCGACCGTGCAGTGGCGATGGCGTTCGCCGATTGGGGGATTCCGACCGCGGCCAGCGTGCAGGCGGTACGTCGGGGGCTGCCAACGGTGAAGCTGATCGCGTCGGGCGGGATCCGCGACGGCGTCGACGTGGCCAAGGCCATCCGCCTGGGCGCGGACATCGCCGGGCAGGCGGCCGGCGTGCTGCGCGCGGCTACGGTATCCACCGAGGCGGTTGTCGCGCATTTCGAGATCGTCATCCGCCAGTTGGCCGTCGCCTGCTTCTGCACCGGCTCGGCTGATCTGGCGGCGTTGCGTCAGGCGCGCTTGTTGCCCTCCGCGCATCTGCCCGCCGGTTGATGCCGGCGTCGCTGTTGGACGACAAACAAGCTTGGACTTAGCCTTCTAAATCAATGGATAACGAGCAGGCGCGACAGACGAGTTGGACCGATTCCGCCACAGAAGTAGGACCTTATCCAATACGGCAAAGAAGCCTGGACTCTCGTCCGAGACGCTAATGAAGACGTTCTTGTTGCTAGAGAGCGCGTGAGCAAAAAGTGCGAAAAGATCAGCTTTCTCGACAATACCACCAAGGAATTGAAGACCCCGGAGGGCAAGGCAATACTGAGACCGTTGTCGTTGTGCTCGGTGGAGACCCATCGACAGCTATAGCAGTGGTCGACGCCATCCCAAACTGAGCAGGATACCCAGCCACGGATTCAATCGCCTGTGGGCTCCACAATTTGTCGCGCAACTAACGTCGGCGTGGGGTCTGGCCAATACACCATCTAAACGCATGACGACACCACCTTCGACTCTACTAATATCAAGGACGCCGAACGACGCCAATTTTGATATGTTGTCCATGTACATGGTTGTTCCCTGTAAGGATTCGACAGACACCCGAGTGGACGCTCAGCTCGACGTTGTCTTTGTGAAGACTGACTTGCTTCCCAAGATGAGATGTATGCAAGTTGGCGATCATCCTTGGCAGGGCCGGAACAATAATACGGCCCTGCATTCCTTGGCGAAACCTGGCTAAAAAGAAGGCCGGAGTTCGCTTTCAGATCAGTTAAGGGACTTCTTGACTACGTGGCTGTGCCTGACCGCCAGACGCTCAAGGGCAATCTTTACAACATTTCATTTCGAGGAATAGCGTAAAGAACAACATGGCAGAGGGGTACATAAGCTATGACGAGGCGGCCGTCGAGCTCATTTCGGCCCAGAATCGTAATTTTGCTATTATTAGTTAGCAGTTGTGCTGGAAAAGACTTCGAGGAAGTGCTGGAATCGGTGCCCGTCGTCCCAATTGATCTAGTCGTCAATTCGTTGAAGTGTGGACTTGCGAGTGCCGTCGAACAGGACAAATTGAACAGATCGGGACTGTTTGGGAGCAAAGCTGTCGTTATGCTGTCGGTGAATATAGTTCAAGGCCGCACCGCGACCGGAGAGATCACGGCGGGCATCCCTGTTTCCACGGGTATCGTTACGCCGAAGCTCGGCTTTGGCCACGAGAGTACGCTGACGAGAAACAGCAAGCTAGATTTCATTGTTAACCTCAATTCCCGCACCAGCGCGATATGTCTTGTTGCTGGGCCAGCAAGCCGTGATGCGGGGTTTTCCCTGTGGCTTTCGAAGGTGGTCGGCGGCATAAACGCCGCCGTGGGGGGCGCGCCGACCGCATCGATTTCAAAGTATACCTACGAGAGTGACTTTATAGTCAAGGACACTGGCGGCGGCGGGCTGGACGTCGCTATCGTACCCGTGAAAGTATCGGCGTCCGCCAGTGCGACTCGGTCTGATATTCAAAATATGAAGATCGAAATTGCTGCCGTTCATTTCAAGAAAGGCAAACCAGTAGCCGGCGGCCAGGAGTTCGATATTCCGTTAGAGCGCTGAATCAGATGGTTCGGATCACCCGCAGATGCCCTTCCTCTCCTAATCGAGCGCACTGCATCGGCAGAGGCTCTGCCCGCGCCAACGGCACGCCTCGAATATAAGAGCGCAAAAGGTGTTCTGTGACTTTTGTCTCTTTGGGCAACTGGCTACTGCCAAGCAGTGTCTGTGCACTTCGTTGTTGATGACCGGAGTACCCTCAATGTTACATAGGCCGAGCATTCAGACCATCGTTATCGCCGCTTTTTTGCTGTCGACCATCCACATGGTGGCTGCGCAGGATGCTCCGAGCTCCAACTCTGACAATAATGGTGCTGAAGAATATATTTGCTCTACCCCCCAGTTCTCGGAGTTCGACCGGATTGTTCCGTCAGACGGCGTCAACTTCGGCCAAGGTGGCACTACGCTTTTCTTGTATAACAGCGATCGCGAACTTACTCTGAGAAAAGAGCGAATCTCATCGGAAACCGTGGTCACTCAAAAGGATTTCCAGTTGCTGCTTGGGAGTGACGCGTGGACGCCGGGAGATGGCCTTTCGGGCTCGAGTGCAGAGCGCATCCGCCTCGCGGTCGCTTTTCTCGATGGCTCGGAAGCACAGAGGGCCCTCGTCAGGAAATATGTTCCTCAATGGACTGCTGCCAATGGCGCGCCTGTTGAGTTCATCTTTGCGGAAGGATCGGAGGGTCAGATCCGCATCACGTTCGACGAAAACGGGAACTGGTCACTCATTGGACGCCAGGCCCGAAACGCGAAGCCATGGGAACCGACCATGTCGCTCGAGGACGTCGACGCCGGAGCGTCGGAGACACGTGCACGACGTGTTATCCTCCATGAGTTCGGGCATGCGCTTGGTCTTCGGCACGAGCATCAGCACCCCTCAAGTGGGATTACATGGGCGGAGGAAGTGGTCCATGCCGACATGGCCGCGCGTGGCTGGTCACGTGCGATGACTAAGCGCAACATTCTTGACGGGCTCGGGGTCAACTATATGTGTCGCGGAGCCCCGAATTTCGATCCCTCGTCGATCATGCTGTATCCTATACCGGCCCGCTGGACCAAGGGCACCTTCTCGAGCGGAACGAACTCGGTCCTGGTGCCGGGGGATCTTGCTTGCGCCCGTTCCGCCTATTGAGGAGTCAAGCCATATGCCTCGCGTAATGCTGGCAGGGTTTCTTCTGTTGTTGTGGCTGTCTGCTGCTCTTGCTCAAGCCGCCGACCGCGACGCGTTGGTGCGGATCGAAATAGAGCAGCGGCGCCCTGACGGCAGCGCAAAGGTGATCAGCACGGGGAGCGGCGCGGTCATCGACCGCAAGGGCTTCATGCTGACAGCTCGCCATGTTGTGGAAGAGGCGCTCAAGCAGGGGTCGGGACTTAGAGTTTATGGTCGGTTGCGGTCGAAGGACGGGGTTGAGCGTTACCCGCTCGATTTGGTCGGCTATGGATTAGGGGAGGCGGACATTGCGCTCCTACAGTTTCCGACCGGTGTGAAGGACGAGTGGGACTTCCTTCCGTACGACACCAATGATCTCGCTGTCCAGGATGCGATCACAGGATGGGGCTTCCCGATCGAACAGGACCTTCAACCGATTGCTGGGCAGGTAACGCTGAAGGAAGTTCTGATCTTCCGGGCGAACGCCAATTTCATCTTCGGCATGAGCGGCGGCCCAGTGCTCGACCAGCAGGGCCGGGTTCGCGGGGTGGTCAAGGGTGGATCGATCATACCGGGGACAGAACAACTCGCTCCCGGCCTCACCTTCTTTGTTCCATTGCGACTCGCAACGCCTGCGCTTTCGGTAATTATCGCGCAGCAGTCTGGTACTGAACCTGCTACCAGTGGCGACATAGACACTGCGAAAGATCTCGACAGCTCGCAGCCCCCCTCACGATCGCCACAGGAAATACGCATACTAGGAAAGACTGGCCGTGCGCGCGTCCAAGTCTTTGGAGAGTCGGGATCGTTGTTCAACTCGTCGCCGTCAAATACGGACGAGGTCAACAAGCCTATATCCGTCTCTGCGCGAGGAGATGAACGCAGTGACTGCGACGATGATTTCGAGCGGACCATATCCACTGCTCTCTCGAAATCTGAGGTCAGAGATACGGACAAAAGTGGTTTAAGCTTCGTATACCAGACGGAGGCAGCGGGCGGGCACTATGCCGTCTCGCCGGTTCAGAGCTGCTTTCTTGGCGTACCAGTTGGCAAGAGCGGCCGTGACACCAACGGTCGCGCGGAAGCGGAGTTGGAGGGGGCGATCTCATTCATCGCCGGCAGCAAGCCTACTGAGATACGGTGGCGCGACATGGAAGGGGCGTCGCTCCGGCTGGACGGCTTTGTCGACGAAGATGGAAGCTTGGTAAGGAGCTTGAGCAGCCTTCCTGCCGAGGGCTCTAAGACACTCCAGTTGCAGAGCGGAAAGCGATACGAGCTGATCGTGCGTGCGCAAGCGCGAGTGAGTGCGAGCGGTGCGAGTTCTCAAGCGCGCGTAGCAAATGGCTTTGTTGAAGTGCGCTGACAGATACGGCGAACGATGCGGATGGCTGGGTATCTTCATGCCGCCGGCTGGAAGGAGGGAACCATGTTAAGGGCTTGCTTCATCGTTCGCATGGTTATTGTTGCGGGGATGCTCTTGCTTACTAGCGCATTCGCAACTCTCGGCCAAACATTCAACCCCAACGCCATGGTACGCATAGAGGTTGAGGACATTAGGCCGGATGGCAGCGCGATCGTTATCAGCGCGGGCAGCGGCGCCGTCATCGACCGCAAGGGCTTTGTGATGACGGCTCGCCATGTTGTGGAAGAGGCGCTCAAGCAGGGGTCGGGACTTAAAGTTTATGGTCGGTTGCGGTCCAAGGACGGGGTTGAGCGTTACCCGCTCGATTTGGTCGGTTACGGATTAGGGGAGGCGGACATTGCGCTCCTACAGTTTCCGACCGGCGTGAAGGACGAGTGGGGCTTTCTTCCCCTCGATACCAATGATCTCGCCGTCCAAGAGAGGATCACGGGATGGGGCTTCCCAATCGATCAGGACCTGCAACCGATTGGTGGCCAAGTAACGCTCCAGGACGCTCTGATCGTTAGGGTCAACGCCAACTTCATCTTCGGGATGAGCGGCGGCCCAGTGCTCGACCAGCAAGGCCGAGTGCGCGGGGTTATCAAGGGTGGATCGATCATCCCAGGCAGCGGAGAACGAAATCAGAATGGTGGGGTCATACCGGGGACAGAACTACTCGCTCCCGGCCTCACCTTCATCGTTCCACTCCGACTGGCACGGAGTTTAATTGACGTGTTCGCCTCGCAGGCAGAACCTCTCGTTCCTCAAATAACTGTGACATATCGGGTATGCTCAGGGGAGCATGAGAAGGCGTGTCCGGCTCATGACATCTATTTTTACTGCTACACAAATATATCGAAATGGGCGGAAGATAGGTGTGAGTCTTTTGTTGCACAGCGTCTACAAACTTACGGCGGCAACAAGTGTGGGTATTCGATTGACAATGTCATCTGCACCGGTCCTAAGTAATGCCAGTTAGGCACCAATTGGTGGAATGTGACCCAAGACTTTTATCTAACATGTTGAGAGAATAACTAAGCAGGCCCACATCGAGGTTTATCGTTGGAAAGGCGAGCCATGACTCGCGTTATCCTTCTCGGATTTCTGCTCCTGTTGGGCCTGTCTGCAGCCCTAGCAGTCGACAATGACGCGTTGGTGCGGATCGAAGTTGAGCAGCGGCGCCCTGACGGCAGCGCAAAGGTGATCAGCACGGGGAGCGGCGCGGTCATCGATCGCAAGGGCTTCATGCTGACAGCTCGCCATGTTGTGGAAGAGGCGCTCAAGCAGGGGTCGGGACTTAGAGTTTATGGTCGGTTGCGGTCGAAGGACGGGGTTGAGCGTTACCCGCTCGATTTGGTCGGCTATGGATTAGGGGAGGCGGACATTGCGCTCCTACAGTTTCCGACCGGTGTGAAGGACGAGTGGGACTTCCTTCCGTACGACACCAATGATCTCGCTGTCCAGGATGCGATCACAGGATGGGGCTTCCCGATCGAACAGGACCTTCAACCGATTGCTGGGCAGGTAACGCTGAAGGAAGTTCTGATCTTCCGGGCGAACGCCAATTTCATCTTCGGCATGAGCGGCGGCCCAGTGCTCGACCAGCAGGGCCGGGTTCGCGGGGTGGTCAAGGGTGGATCGATCATACCGGGGACAGAACAACTCGCTCCCGGCCTCACCTTCTTTGTTCCATTGCGACTGGCACGGAATTTAGTTGATATGTTCAACTTGCAGGCAGCACCTCCCGTTCCTAAAAAAACTGTGACATATCATGTATGCACAGGAGAGTATGAGAGGGCGTGCCTGGAGCATGACGTCTATTTCGGGTGCTATACAGATGTATCGCGATGGGCTGCGGAAGTGTGCGATACTTTTAACGTTCAAACACTGCAAAAATATGGTGGCGCAAGATGTGGAGGATATTCTATTGAAGAGGTTACATGCGACGTTCCTGAGTAAATCTCCTTGAGAGTTTATTGTCATCGAATTTTCTATTGGGCTGCAGCCGCATCTATGAGCGGCTGAGTTGTCTTGAAGGAGTGATGATGGTCATGTCTAAAAGCCTTCTGCTCGCATTTGCAGTCGCAGTCTCGATCTTGGGACTGTCATTTGTGGCGCCACCGTACGTCCGTGCGGGTGATATCGACAGCGAACTAGCGGATCTCATAGACGAGCCTTCTCGATCCGATCTATTTGAATTGGTGATCGCTGCTGACGTAAAAGAGAATGGACCGCTAACTACCCAACAGGTGGGAGAGTTCGATCTTCGGGGTCCTTTTACTTATCCTGAGGATGCAGACATCGATAGAAGCACGGGACTGCCTCGTGAGAAATCAATCTTTTGTGTTGATGTCAGTCATCATCAGGGCAGAGATATTAGATTTGATTTGTTTCGCGACCAACGCATCCGCTGTGTGTACGTCAAAGCGTCACAGGGCATCCGGTTCAAAGACCCCCTCTTCGCATCAAATTGGCGCTCCTTGGAGACTCTCTCAGGACAGAATAAGGTCTTACGCGGTGCCTATCATTTCCTTTCAGCAGACGGAGACCCAGGAAAGCAAGCTGACAACTACCTTAGATTGCTCGCCAAACACGGTCCGCTTCGCGCCGACGATCTACCCCCGGTGCTCGACCTTGAGTGGGACATTGGTGTGCGTGGTGGAGCTGACCGATGGCAGAGTGATAGGTATTCTGCGGACCCCGATCAAATTATACAGAACGCACTGATATGGCTGCAAAAAGTAGAAAGTGAGACCGGGAAGACACCGATGGTCTACACTGCACGTGCATGGTGGCGGGAAGCTATTGGGCCAGAAGCAAAGATCAGTGCCTTCGAACATTATCACCTTTGGATTGCAGATTATTCTCGTTCGTCCGCTGCTGTCGAGCTACCAAAGGTACCAGCGAATGCGGATTGGCATCTCTGGCAATTCACCGATAGAGCTTACCTTCGCGAGGGCTTTGATCGACCGGTCGACTCAAACATCTACAAGGGAACGGAGGCAGACTTTCTCCGTGAATTTGGCTTAGATTAGTCGGGGCCGGCCCCAAGATAAGATGAAAGGGAACAAACCGTGAAGCCGGTCGACAACGTCATCAGCGGCGCGTTCGTCCTGGCCGACGGCACCGTTTGCGGTTGCTGATCAGAAGCGGGCCATGTCGCGCAGCAACACCCTGATGTCTGACTGCGCTCAGACAGATATGAGATTCTTGCAGTTGAGGAGGGGTTCTCCGTAACTTGGGTTGCGAAGCTCGAATCATAGGAGAACCCCATGCAGGTTTTTGGCCTGCCCGGTCATATTATACGCAACGCCGGCCGGGCGTCGCGGCTTCTCGGCGCGAAGACCCCAACTATCGAAGCAGGGAGAAGACGCGACGCGGTGGCGCGATGGCGGCGCGCGATGCGGGACGGACTGGATGCCGGGCAGGCAGCGCGGGCCGTCGGAGTGCCGCGTTCGACCCTCTATCGCTGGGAAAGCGCACCCGAGCCGAAGAGCCGGCGTCCGCACCGGGTTCGCGCCAACGGCTGGAGCCCGACCCTTCGCGCCGAGGTCGAGCGGCTCAGGCTGGATTTTCCTTTCTGGGCCAAGGACAAGCTCGGTCCTGTGTTGCGTAAGGCCGGCTTTGCCGTCTCCAACGCCACTGTCGGCCGCATCCTGAAGAAGCCGGTCGAGCGTGGCCGGGTGACGCCGGTGCCCGAACTCATCCGCAAGGCCGGCCGCAAATCGCCCCCAAAGACCAGGCCACACGCCATCCGCAAGCCGAAGGACGTTTGCTTCGAGAAGCCCGGCGATGTCATCCAGATCGACACGCTGGCCCTGACCATCGCGCTGGCGAGCTGACCGCGGTGTGGGTTCCCGATGAAGAGCACGAGTCCATACGGGATCTTGTTCGCGCGCGGGCGGCCGCAGTCGAGACGTTACGGGTCCATCGCCAGCAGGTGGACACCTCGAAAAACCTGGCAATCGAGACCGCATTTTGATTCACTTCGCCTGGTGATTTGCACGGAGCGTTGGATGCGAGGCCAGGCTAGATTCTGGGACATTGACGAGCGTTATGTCCGGCTGAGCGCGGCCGGCGATCCACTGGAGAAGCTGAACGCGGTGGTGCCTTGGGAGGTTTTCCGGAAACCGCTGGCCAAACAGCGCTATCGAGGCGCTCATGCCTTGGAACTACCATCGCTGAACGGCATCAGCTACCCGCTTACCCTGGACCTATCGACACCCGCCCAAGGTCGGGAAGGCGAAGCTATACCGATTAGAGCAGGCGCCACCGAAGGTGAGGCAGCCCGCGAACGCGGGCGAAAGGGTGGACGCCGTCCGAAACTAACGCCCGATCAGCGCTCCGAAACCATCGACATGTTAAATGAAGGCCGTCCGGCAGCTGAAATCGCTCGTCTCTTTCGCGTTCACAGGGCCATCGTCGAGCGCATTCGGCGCCGAGATCAAAATAGCCGTTCGCTGCATGTTCTTTCACTGGCTTTCCCAGCGACGTACGCACCGGGCCTATTCGGTAGAAACGCCGGTGGGCGGTGGCCATAGCAGCTGTTCTCGAAAGAACGCCGTTCGCTGTGCGGCGCTAAGCCTGGGAGATCCTCGAAGAATGATTGATCTCTTTGCATATCATTATCTCGATATATGATACGCGAACAGATCATAAAAGCTTTGACTTGCTCGCTGGATATGATACCTTTGCGTATCATTTAGAATTGGAATGAGTCGTTTGCGTATCATGACGGACTCTGAATCGGAAATTCTGCGCGAAATCGGCGGGCTGTTCAGGCAGGCGAGGCTGGCCGCTGCCATGACGCAGGAGCAGGTCGCTGATTTGGCGGGTATATCCCGTCCCCGCTATCGCGACATCGAAAAGGGAGCCGCAGCGGCGCGTGCGACGACGCTCATGAATATCGCTCGCGCGCTCGGTCTGGAAATGATGCTGGTTCCGCAAGTCATGGTGCCGGCTGTCCAGGCTCTATTGCGTCCGCATGATGATGACGATCGACCGGCCTTTGTTTCTCAACCTGACGATGACGATCATGGCTCCAGTCTTTCGCGCACCTAAGACGATCCCGTCGCTGGACGTGCTCCTGGACACCCTGAAGGTCGGCACACTCGTCAGGACGCCGGGCGATTTCAATGCGTTCAACTTCGATGAGGCCTACCGCGCGACGGGCGGCTTTCCGGTTTTCAGCCTGTCGTTCCGGGCAGCGACGGGAGGATTGCGGAAAGATCCGAAGCCTCTGGCGGGCGCCTTGCCCGCTTTCTTCGCGAACCTCCTGCCGGAGGAGAAATTGCGCGAGGCGATGGAAAAGCACCACGAAGGTAATGTGCGGCCAGGCAATGATTTCGATCTTTTAGCGGCGCTGGGCGCCGATCTACCGGGAGCCGTACGGGCGTTGCCCAGTGACGGCGCGATAGCGGTTTCGCAGGATGCTTCAAAGGATAAGCCCAAGGCACGGTTCTCACTTGCCGGCGTGCAGTTGAAGCTGTCGGTCATGAAGAACACTGGAAAAGGCGGCGGCCTGACCTTGCCGATGGACGACGAGCAAGGCCGATACATCGCCAAGTTCCCTTCGACGGCATTTCCAGGCGTTTCCGAAAATGAATTCTCCAACCTCGCGCTGGCCGCAGCGATCGGCATGGAGGTGCCTGAACGCGAACTTGTCGAGAAGTCCGATTTCGAGGATATTCCCGAGGAATTCAACACGCTGTCAGAGGGCAAGGTCCTTCTCGTCAAACGCTTCGATCGCGGCGCTGAGGGCGAGAGGATTCACATCGAGGATTTCGCTCAGGTCTTCGGCGTCTATCCCTCGCGCAAATATGAGGGCGCCGCTTATCACGACATAGCCTCGGCCCTTGGCGCGGCCGTCTCGCCTACGGCGGCTCTCGAATTCGTCCGCCGCCTGGCACTGACCGTCATCACCGGCAATGGCGACATGCACCTGAAGAACTGGTCGTTGATCTATCCCGGAAACGGCGACAAGCCGGCGCTTGCACCAATTTACGACGTTCTGTCGACCGTGCCATATATTCCCGCCGACGCCATGGCGCTTTCGCTTGGAGGGGAGCGCTCGTTCAAGGCGCTAGCAGCACCGCGATGGAAAGCATTTGCGAACCGTGCAAGGCTTCCGGAGCCGGCAGTCCTGAAGGCAGTGGTCGAGACCGTCGAACTCGTCAACGAGCACTGGTGGCATCTGCCTGAGCGCGACGTTGTCGCAGCGAAAGTGCTCGAGCGGATCGACGAACATGTGAAGGCGATGACGCCGATACTGAACTCCTGCGCCGATAAGTGAGCCGAGTCCCCTTGGGTTGGTGATATGGCGGAATTATCCGCCCGTGGCCCCGGATGGACGGCCGTGGATCGATGGTATGCCAGCGTGGCGCGCAAGATTCCGCGCAGTGTCGATGAGAACACGCGAGACCAAGCACGTCAGCTCGCCGGAACAGAAGCGTTCGCAGCATCCCGCAATTGACGCTAGAGGGTCGAGATGCTGTTCGCCCACCTCAACACAACGATGCGGTTCGAACGAATGCGGTGACTGAGGATCGCGATCCGACGCTTTGTGTCGCCATTGTCGGGTCCGCTACACGGCTTGTTCCGACGATCCTTTCTTTGGCCTCAAGCTAAATCCCTGAAAAGCAACCATGAAATTATTCTTCGGTTCGATCAGCCAAATTGGCACGAGTCTTGAGATCCTTGGGTTCGAGGCGGCGACAGCTGCCCGACCGGCATTCATGTCGCGGCAGCCGCGATGAATGGAACGAAGGAAGGAAAGCTACATGTCAGGTTTGCGTCAGATCGCCTTTTACGGCAAGGGCGGCATCGGCAAGTCCACCACCTCCCAAAATACGCTCGCCGCCCTTGTCGACCTCGGGCAGAGAATCCTCATCGTCGGCTGCGACCCCAAAGCCGACTCCACCCGCCTGATCCTGAACGCGAAGGCGCAGGATACGGTCCTGCACCTCGCGGCAGAGGAAGGTTCGGTGGAAGACCTGGAACTCGCGGACGTGCTCAAGGTCGGCTACAAAGGCATCAAATGCGTGGAGTCGGGCGGCCCTGAGCCGGGTGTCGGCTGCGCCGGCCGCGGCGTGATCACCTCGATCAACTTCCTCGAGGAGAACGGTGCCTACGACGATGTCGACTATGTCTCCTACGACGTGCTCGGGGACGTGGTGTGCGGCGGTTTCGCGATGCCGATCCGCGAGAACAAGGCCCAGGAAATCTATATCGTCATGTCCGGCGAGATGATGGCGCTCTATGCCGCCAACAACATCGCCAAGGGCATCCTGAAATACGCCCATTCGGGCGGCGTGCGGCTCGGCGGCCTGATCTGCAACGAGCGCCAAACCGATCGCGAGCTCGACCTCGCCGAAGCGCTGGCTTCCAGGCTCAATTCCAAGCTTATCCACTTCGTGCCGCGCGACAACATCGTCCAGCACGCCGAGCTCAGGAAGATGTCTGTCATCCAGTATGCGCCGGACTCCAAGCAGGCCGGGGAATACCGGGCGCTGGCCGAGAAGATCCATGCCAATTCGGGCCAGGGCACCATCCCCACCCCGATCACCATGGAGGAGCTCGAGGACATGCTGCTCGACTTCGGCATCATGAAGACGGATGAGCAGATGCTTGCCGAGCTTCAGGTCAAGGAAGCGGCGAAGGCGGCCGCACAGTAACCACCGCTACTGACTGGGGGCGCGGCCTGACCTGGCGCGCCTTTCAAAGAACGGCGCCTCGTTGGTGGGGCGTCACCCTGAACCTTGAAAGGGGTCCCATGAGCCTGGAATACGAGAATGACGGTGCCCTCCATGCGAAGCTTATCGAGGAGGTGCTGTCGCAATATCCTGACAAGTCGGCGAAGCGCCGCAAAAAGCACCTCAGCGTCGCAAAGAGCGGCGACGAGGCTGGCGAGGAAAGCCAGGTCCTTTCCGAATGCGAGGTCAAATCGAACATCAAGTCCATCCCCGGCGTGATGACGATTCGCGGCTGCGCCTATGCCGGCTCGAAAGGCGTGGTGTGGGGTCCAGTCAAAGATATGGTCCATATCTCGCACGGCCCGGTCGGCTGCGGGCAATATTCCTGGTCTCAACGCCGCAACTACTACGTCGGCACGACCGGCATCGACACGTTCGTCACGATGCAGTTCACCTCCGATTTCCAGGAGAAGGACATTGTTTTCGGGGGCGACAAGAAGCTGGAACGGATCATCGACGAGATCGAGGAACTGTTTCCGCTGAACAAGGGCATGACTGTGCAATCCGAATGCCCGATCGGCCTGATTGGCGACGACACCGAAGCGGTGTCCCGCAACAAGGCCAAGGAGCACGAAAAGACGATCGTGCCGGTGCGCTGCGAGGGCTTCCGCGGCGTCTCGCAATCACTCGGCCACCACATCGCCAACGACGCGATCCGCGACTGGGTGTTCGAGAAGAAGGACGTCGAGTTCGAGGCCGGCCCGTACGATGTCAATGTGATCGGCGACTACAATATCGGCGGCGACGCCTGGGCTTCGCGCATCCTGCTCGAGGAGATGGGCCTGCGCGTGGTGGGCAACTGGTCGGGCGACGCTACGCTGGCCGAAATAGAGCGCGCGCCGAAGGCCAAGCTCAATCTCATCCATTGCTACAGGTCGATGAACTACATCTGCCGGCACATGGAGGAAAAGTATGGCATCGACTGGATGGAGTACAATTTCTTCGGACCCTCCCAGACTGAAGCCTCTCTGCGCAAGATAGCCAAGCATTTCGGGCCGGAAATCGAGGCCAAGGCCGAAGCGGTCATCGCCAAATACCGGCCCCTGGTCGATGCGGTCATAGCCAAGTACCGGCCGCGCCTCGAAGGCAGGACGGTGATGCTCTATGTCGGCGGGCTGCGCCCCCGTCACGTTGTCACGGCATATGAGGACCTGGGCATGGTTATTGTCGGCACTGGCTACGAATTTGGCCATAACGACGATTATCAGCGCACCGGCCACTACGTGAAGAAGGGCACGCTGATCTATGACGACGTGACTGGTTACGAGCTGGAGAAGTTCATCGAGGGGATCCGTCCTGATCTCGTGGGCTCCGGCATCAAAGAGAAGTACCCGGTCCAGAAGATGGGCATACCGTTCCGTCAAATGCATTCCTGGGATTATTCCGGCCCGTATCACGGCTACGACGGCTTCGCCATCTTCGCCCGCGACATGGATCTGGCCATCAACAACCCGGTCTGGAACCTCTACGACGCCCCCTGGAAGAAAAAAGCCGAGCCGTCGGCGGCGATCGCAGCCGAATGAAAACCTGGCCTCCCGTAAGCCGGGAGGCCGTTAAACGCCTGTGGCCCTTTGTCCGCGGGAGACATGAAACGTTTCGACGTCCCTGTGCCGCCGTATGGCGGGCCAGATGGAGAAGAGGTAACCACCCATGCCGCAGTCGGCTGAAAAAGTTCTCGACCACGCGCCCCTGTTCCGCGAGCCGGAATACAGGCAGATGCTCGCCGAGAAGAGGCTGAATTTCGAATGTCCGCACCCGGACCAGGTCGTTACCGACCAACGCGAATTCACCAAGACGTGGGAATACCGCGAAAAGAACCTCGCTCGCGAAGCGCTTGTCGTGAACCCCGCCAAGGCCTGCCAGCCGCTCGGTGCGGTGTTCGCGGCCGCGGGCTTCGAGCGAACCATGTCCTTCGTCCACGGCAGCCAGGGCTGCGTGGCCTATTACCGCTCGCACCTGTCGCGCCATTTCAAGGAGCCTGCTTCGGCGGTTTCCTCCTCGATGACCGAGGACGCGGCGGTGTTCGGCGGCCTGAAGAACATGGTCGACGGGCTCGCCAACACATACCAACTTTACGACCCGAAGATGATCGCCGTCTCGACCACTTGTATGGCGGAGGTCATTGGCGACGACCTGCACAGCTTCATCGAGAACGCCAAGGACGAAGGCTCGGTCCCGCGCGACTTCGACGTGCCCTTTGCCCACACGCCGGCCTTCGTCGGCAGCCATGTCGACGGCTATGACGTTACGGTCAAGGGCATTTTGGAGCATTTCTGGAAAGGCGAGGAGCGCACCGAAGCCGAGGGAACCATCAACGTCATTCCGGGTTTCGACGGCTTCTGTGTTGGCAACAACCGGGAACTCAAGCGCCTGCTCGATCTGCTGGGCGTGTCCTATACCTTCATCCAAGACGCCTCTGACCAGTTCGACACGCCCTCGGACGGCGAATACCGCATGTACGACGGCGGCACGAAGATCGAAGAGGTGAGGAAGGCACTCAACGCCGAGGCGACACTTTCGCTACAGCATTACAACACCCGAAAAACACTGGAGTATTGCGAGGGGGTAGGGCAGGCGACTGCCTCGTTTCATTACCCGCTCGGAGTCCAGGCGACCGACGACTTCCTGATGGAGGTCTCCGCGATTTCCGGCAAGCAAATCCCCGAGGCAATCCGCCTGGAGCGCGGCCGACTTGTTGACGCCATGGCGGACAGCCAATCCTGGCTGCACGGTAAGAAATACGCCATCTACGGGGATCCGGACTTTGTCTACGGCATGGCCCGCTTCATCATGGAGACGGGCGGCGAGCCGACCCATTGCCTCGCCACCAACGGCACCTCGGCATGGGAAGCGGACTTGAAGGAACTGCTTGCATCATCACCCTTCGGCAAGGATGCTCAAGTCTGGGCGGGCAAGGACCTCTGGGCGATGCGCTCGCTGCTCTTCACCGAGCCGGTGGACCTGCTGATCGGCAGCTCCTATGGCAAGTATCTGGAGCGCGACACCGGGACGCCGCTGATCCGGCTGACGTTTCCGATCTTCGACCGCCACCATCACCATCGGTTTGCGCTTATGGGCTACCAAGGCGGGTTGCGCGTCCTGACGACGATCCTCGACAAGATCTTCGACAAGCTCGATCGCGAGACAAGCGAGACGGGCGTGACGGACTGTTCGTATGACCTCACCCGCTAAGCGTGGCGGCCGGCTCTTCGGTGAGGCCGGTCGTCTTCCCGAGGGACTTTGGAGACCGACGCAATGTCCTCGCTCAGAGCCAAAATCCAGGATGTCTTCAACGAGCCCGCCTGCGAGCAGAACCGCGGCAAGGATGCCAAGGCGCGCAAGGAGGGCTGTTCGAAGCCATTGACCCCCGGGGCGGCGGCCGGCGGCTGTGCCTTCGATGGCGCCAAGATCGTGCTGCAGCCGATCACCGACGTCGCGCACCTGATCCATGCGCCGCTCGCCTGCGAGGGCAATTCCTGGGACAACCGCGGTGCGGCTTCGTCCGGGCCAACGCTGTGGCGCACGAGCTTCACGACCGACCTCACCGAACTCGATGTTGTGATGGGGCAGGGCGAGCGGAAGCTTTTCAAAGCGATCCGCGAGATCAAGGAAGCGTATGGGCCGCCGGCGATCTTCGTCTATCCGACCTGCGTGACGGCGCTGATCGGCGACGACATCGAGGCCGTCTGCAGGCGTGCGGCGGAAAAGTTCGGCCTGCCGGTGGTGCCGGTCAATTCGCCGGGCTTCGTCGGCTCCAAGAATCTCGGCAACAAGCTTGCCGGCGAGGCGTTGCTCGAGCATGTCATCGGCACGGTCGAGCCCGACGATGCCGGCCCTTACGACATCAACATCCTTGGCGAATTCAACCTCTCGGGTGAATTCTGGCTGGTGAAGCCGCTCCTGGATCGGCTGGGCATCCGGGTGCGCGCCTGCATTCCAGGCGACGCGCGCTACCTCGACATTGCCTGTGCGCACCGCGCCCGGGCGGCTATGATGGTGTGCTCGACCGCGCTCATCAATCTCGCCCGCAAGATGGAGCAGCGCTGGGACATCCCGTTTTTCGAGGGCTCCTTCTACGGCATCACCGACACCTCGGAAGCGCTCCGACAGATCACTCAGCTGCTCGTGAAGAAGGGTGCCGATCCGGAGATCCTCGGCCGCACCGAGGCATTGATTGCAGAGGAGGAGGCGATTGCGTGGAAGAAGCTCGCGGCCTACCGGCCGAGGCTCGAAGGCAAGCGCGTGCTGCTCAACACCGGCGGTGTGAAGTCCTGGTCGGTCGTCCATGCGCTGATGGAGATCGGCATCGAGATCGTCGGCACCTCTGTCAAGAAGTCGACCGTCGAAGACAAGGAGCGCATCAAGCAGATCCTAAAGGACGACAACCACATGTTCGAGCAGATGGCGCCGCGCGAGCTTTACGCCATGCTCTCAGAACACAAGGCCGATATCATGCTGTCGGGCGGGCGCACGCAGTTCATCGCACTGAAGGCCAAGACACCCTGGCTCGATATCAACCAGGAGCGCCAACATCCTTACGCCGGCTATGACGGCATGGTGGAACTCGTACGCCAGATCGACCTCGCCATTCATAACCCGATCTGGCGCCAGGTGCGGGAGCCGGCACCATGGGATTGCCAGCCTGCGGTGAGGGAGGAACTGCCGCGCACGAAAAGCGAGATCGCGACCTTGCATGCTGTCCAGGAATTCGCCGGCACGACGGCCGACGATCTCGGCGAGTGTTGAGGAAGCGATGGTCCGCATCCTTCCCCAGACCAAAGCGGCGGCGGTCAATCCGCTGAAGTCATCGCAGCCGCTGGGTGCCGCCTTGGCCTTTCTTGGCGTCGACGGCGCGATGCCGTTGTTCCACGGCAGCCAGGGGTGCACCAGCTTCGCGCTCGTGCTCTTCGTGCGGCATTTCAAGGAAGCCATCCCCCTGCAGACAACGGCGATGGACGAGGTGGCGACGATCCTCGGCGGGGCAGACCATCTCGAAGAGGCGATCCTCAACCTCAAGGCCCGCACAAAGCCAACGCTGATCGGGGTCTGCACGACGGCGCTGGTGGAAACCCGGGGCGAAGACTGCGCAGGAGATATCGCCAATATCAGGCTGAAGCGCACGGAAGAACTCGCGGGTACGAAGGTGGTGCTAGCCAACACACCGGATTTCGACGGCGCGATCGAAGAGGGCTGGGCCAAGGCTGTCACCGCGATGATCGAAAGGATTACACGGCCCGGCGAGCAGGCGCGGCAGTCGAAGAAGATCGTGATCCTGCCTGGCTGGAACCTCACTGTGGCTGATATCCAGCATTTGCGTGAGATGGTTGAAAGCTTTGGACTGAAGCCCGTGATTCTGCCGGACGTCTCCGGCTCGCTCGACGGTACGGTGCCCGACCGCTGGGTCACGACCACCTATGGCGGCACCAGTGTCGAGGATATCCGTGAGCTTGGCACGGCGGAGCAATGCATCGTCATCGGTGAGCATATGCGCCGCCCGGCCGAGCTGCTGCAGAGGTTGACGGGCGTGCCTTACGTGCTGTTCCGGTCGCTGACTGGATTGGAGGACGCCGATCGGTTCGTCTCGCTGCTGTCCACGGTTTCGGGCGCGGCGGCGCCGGCTCGGGTGCGCCGTCGCCGGGCGCAGTTGCAGGACGCGTTGCTCGACGGACATTTCCATTTTGGAGGCAAGAAAATTGCGATCGCTGCTGAACCAGACCAACTCTACCAATTCGCGAGCTTCTTCATCGGCATGGGCTCCGAAATCGCGGCGGCGGTCACCACGACCGACATGTCGAAAATTTTGGAGGAAGTACCGGCGCAGTCGGTTCAGATCGGCGATCTCCGCGATTTGGAAGCTCTTGGCGCCGGCGCTGATCTTCTCGTCACTCATTCCCACGGCCGCCAGGCGGCGCAGCGCCTCGGCATTCCGCTCATGCGGGTCGGCTTCCCGATCTTCGACCGGCTCGGCAGCCAACACAAGCTCACAATCCTCTACCAGGGGACCCGCGATCTGATCTTCGAGGTTGCCAACATTTTTGAAGCCAACCGGCACGCGCCGACGCCTGAGGCGCTTGATCCACTCCGCAAGCGAGAAATGCCAGATGAGCTCCGTTCGTCGCCTCTCGCTCGTCACTGACGAGGTTCACGCACCGAGGCCGGAACGCCAAGCCGGCGCATTGCGCGTGGCGATCGCCACGCACGACATGAAGAACCTCAATGCCCATTTCGGTTCGGCCAGGCGCTTTGCTGTCTACGACGTGACGCGCGAGGAGTGGAATCTCGTGGAAGCCGTGGCCTTCGATGACGTTTCCGACGAGAGCGGGAAGCATCGAACTGAGGGCGGCGACCGCATCACCCCGAAGGTCGAGGCGCTGAAGGGCTGTCATCTCCTGTTTTGTCTGGCGATCGGCGGACCTTCAGCAGCCAAACTTGTTTCGGCAAAAATTCATCCGATCAAAGTGCCGCACCCCCAAACCATCCAAGAGGTGCTGTTGCGCACGCAGATGATGCTCAGGACGTGTCCTCCCCCTTGGCTGCGCAAGGTGCTGGCGCAGGCAGGTGTCGCCGAACAGAAACTGTCCTTCGAGGACGAGGACTGAAATGAGGAGAAGGCGAAATGTTTGAAGCCGCTGTTAGCCCTGCCGTCACCGAGGACGAGGCGGCCCTTGCCACCCCGTTCGTCAAATGCCTCGTGCGGCTGATCCGTGCTAATGATTCCCACGGGTCATGGGAAGGCAAACCGGTTGCCGAGCTACTGGGAGACTTCATCATCACCAGGGAACAGCGCCGTGCAATTCCGATCATCGGCGATCCCGATCCGGACGTGCTGTGGAGGCTCGATAAGTTCTACACCGCCGTCGGGCTTGCGATCGAGGAGCGCTCCGGCCTGATGGCATCGCCGATGATGGAGATGAGCCATGAGGGCTTCGGGCGCGTGCTCTTCACGGCCGGGCGACTGGTCGTTCTGTCCAAGACCCTGCGCGACGTCCACCGGTTCGGCTTCGAGACGTTCTGGAAACTCGCCGCGGCGGGCACGCAACTGGCCGGCGATGCGATCACAGCCATTGAGGCTCATCCCGAGGTGGCGCGGGCGTGATGGAACCGATTTTCGATCAAGGGGATCATGTCAGGCTTTGAGGACATGCGATGGCCAGCCCTCTCAACCGAGGCGTTCGAGGCCGATTTGGTTCTTGGGGTAGCGCTGATGAAGCCACTGGTCCTGATCTGTTCGCAAGATACGGAGTTGTATCTGTTCCTCAGCCACATTCTGGGGGTGGACGGCTTCACGAGTGAGCCGGCAGGCGGCGTGAAGGAAGCACTTGCATTGGCCGACGAACGTGAGCTCCAGGCGGTCGTGCTGGACTGCGGGGCGGCAAACGCGACAGGCTCCACAATCTGCGCCCGGCTCAAGGGGGAGCCCCGGACCGGCGGCCTGCCCGTAATTGCCCTGATCGCGCCCGGCGCCGAGAACCAGCACCTCGATCTGTTGAAGGCAGGCGTTGATGAAAGCTTCGTGCGGCCCTTCGCGCCAGCCAAGCTGCTTGACTGTCTACGCACGAAGCTGGCGCTGCCGAAACCGGGTTCAAACGGCATCGAAAACAGCAGCTGGCTCTGCTGCGGCAGCCTTGAGATGAAGCTCGATGCCCACCGGGTTCGCGGTAATGGCCATGACATCCATCTCGGACCTCTCGAGTTCAACCTGCTGCGGCAGTTGCTTGAGGCTCCCGGCAAGGTCTTCAGCCGAGACGAGCTGATAGGCGCGGCCTGGCCGGACAATATCCATATCGGTGCACGCACTGTCGACGTCCATATCAGCCGGATTAGAAAGGCTCTGAAGGCGGCCTCGCCAGGCAGCGTCATTCGTACCGTCAGGTCGGCCGGCTACTCGCTCGAGAAGCCGGACGAGTAGATTGGGCAGGGGTGGTGCCACGCCCCATCTGTCGTCGTGGTCCGGGCAGGTCTTGCGGCTTCGAAACGCGCTACGGGCGCGACATACTTAGAAAGAAGCAGTCAGATGGCCTTCAAAAGCCTGCTCAGTGTAGCGGGAGCTGACCACTCCGACCAGGACGTCAGAACAGCTGCGAGCTTGTGCGCCGAGGTCGGCGCATATTTGTCCGTACTGATTATGTCGCCTCCGCGGCTCGTTATGTCGCCTCCGCCGCTGGGCGATGCCATCCCCGAATGGCCTGGACAACGCGCACAGGCCATCGCCAGACTGGACAAACGGTTTAGGCAGATCGAAAGATTTTCACAGGACACGGCCAGTCTGGAAAAAACATCCAGGGAAATTCACAAACTGCTGAGAGCCACGTGGCGGTGCTATGATGTCGATACCGAACACTGCGACAAGGCTGGCGTCGGTGACGCGGTGCGACAGCGGGCGCTCTGCAACGACCTGACAATCGTCGGACCCGCACTTCTCAACGACATTAACCTCGGACCGCTTGTTATCAACGGCAGCTTGTTCGATACGGGCAGGCCGGTGCTTGTCGTGCCGAAGGGCGCTGAGGCGACTCTGTCGCCACGGCGCGTGCTGGTCGGATGGGATTCGCGAGCCGAGGCGTCCCGTGCGGTTCGGGAAGCGCTGGATCTGCTATCCACTGCTGAGGAAGTTCGTGTCGCCCTCGTCGATCCTGAGGCGACCTGCACCGGAAGCGGCGCCGAGCCGGGAGCCGACATCGCTGCCTATCTCACTCGGCACGGTGCTCGGGTGTCGGTTGACCTGCTGCCAAGTGCCGGCAAACCGGTGGCCACGGTGCTCGCGCAGCACGCAATCGACACGTCTGCCAACATGATAGTCATGGGCGCTTACGGCAGCCGCCGGCTGCGCGAGCGGCTCTTCGGCGGCGTGACGAGATGGATAGTTCGCAAGCCGCCACTGCCGCTGTTTTTGGCTCGCTGACGGGTTCCGAAGGTGCATCAATGCCGTTCGAAGCTCTACTCCCCTGCGTCATCGATCCTGACGCCAAGTCGCAGAAAGGTCGCGGCAAACGCGCAGGTTCCCGAAGCTCCTCGAGCCGATCTGCAAGCGCCGTCGCCGAGACATCCCGGAGGTCTCTAACGCGCGCTCGGGGGTGGTTCTGCTCCCCCGAGTTGGTGCGTGATGCTGAGACCAACGCCCGGGGAGAGGTATGGGCAGTCCTCAATGCAGCCACGATCACGGCGCAGGTCGGCGTCAGGTCAAAGAGAGTCGTTCAGCGCGGCAGGGCGAGTTCGGACCCGTAGCGGCATCGTATGCGCGCTACCACGATCTCCTCATTACTGGCCGGGAGCTTAACAACGCAACGACCGTGCCGTGGCCGACGCCCCCAACTTCGAGTCGGAACGGCTGGGCTCCTGCCGCGGTCGGTGGGAATCGATCGCATAAATCACGTTGCCATGGTCTGCGTGGCAGGCGGGTTAGGGGTGAGGACGGCCGCATCTTCAGCGTTTTCAGTCGGTTCGGCCCAACCCGCGTGGCGACCGAGTGGTCTTTGGCCGGTCAATCCCGACAACGCTCACATTCGCACCAGGCGGTCCCTGTAGGGCCTGTGCACAGGGACACAGAACGACAAAAGCAGGAATCCGGGAGAGTTCACCGGGCCGGCACATGCCGGCACTCATCCTAGCCCTCTTCGCCACGATCATCATCGTCAATCTGGCGATGACGGTACTCGCGACCCGCAGCCGGACATGACCGGCTTCGTCGTGAAAAACTCCTGCGTCACCAGCCAGGAATTCAATCGCAAAGCGGAAGAGGTAGGGCAGAGGCGATGCTCGGACGGAGCGGCCCCTGCAATCGCAATGGCGTTCCGCCACCACCTGAGCGACCGAAAACGGCAAGAAGCTCAAGCAAGGCTTGAGGCGGACGATGATGACGAGCCTGGCGGTAGCCAACGCAGTCATGATGTCCATCTGCTCGTCCCTCAGCCCGAATATATGTCGAGTCGTCCGTGGCCACGCTTCTCTGGCGACGCGAAGCGCGTGATGCGTGTCCAAGACCTGACAGTGGCAGAAAACATGTCGCGTCCAATACAACCGGCTATCTTGGGCACCCGGAGGTTTTTTAAAGTGGAATCAAGCATTTACTGCGCGCTGAGCGCATTGGCACGGCCTTTGCGAATTGAGATTCAGCAACACTGAGTGAAGGCTGACTGCACGCAGATGCGCAAGACGAGCGATGCTCTCCCTTCCTTGAACCCTCGTTCCCCGTCTCAAAGGGGGAACAAGCTTGCGCATAAGGTCACGCAATCTTTGGCAACAGCTTTGGAGAGCAAAATGGTATTGCAGATGAAGTCACCGGCTCCTTCGATCAAAGTGGACACCTGGCTGCGTGGCGAGCCCCTGACGAACTTCCAACCCGGCAAAGTGTATATCGTCGAATTTTGGGCAACTTGGTGCGAACTGTGTGTGGCGGAGATGCTCGATCTGATGCGGCTCCAGGAAAAATACAAGGACGGCGGACTTGAGGTCGTCGGCGTCGCGGCTGATGAAGACGCTCCAACGGCCATTGAGGCTCGAACCAAGTTGGACGCGTGGTTGACCGAAAAGTGCTCGCATCTGAACTATCGGATCGCGTTCGACTACACAGGTGAAATGAACAAGCTTTGGATGAAACCCAGCTTTTCCGCCGGGATTCCGACTTCGTTCGTGGTCGACCGAGACGGCCACATCGCCTTTATCGGTCATCCCAGCCAACTCTATGAGATTTTGCCGAAAGTGCTCAACGGCAGCTGGCGCACCAGCGATAAAGCGAAAGCCGCCGATACGGAGCGGATCGCCAGAAGCGAGTCCATGGCGCGTGAACAAGCGTTGAAGAAGCCGATCGATGACAGATTCTGGGGGGCGGTGAAGTTAGAAGATTGGAAGACGGCGCTCTGGGCGATCGAAGAGGGCATCGCCTTGATGCCGGACGACATCAATTTCCGCTTGGCTCATGCGCATCTGTTGCTTCACAAAATTCAAGACATGTGGACCGGCTTGCCCGTGATGCGCCAATTGGTCGCGAAGCGATCGACAAAAACTCCGAGGACTGGATGGTTTCGGCGCTAGACCAACTTTTCCATCCGGCCAATGACCATTCGCGCCTTCCCCCTGCTGAGCGCTTCGCGATGGGCAAGGAGCTGTCCGAACACATCCTGGTCCTGAATCCCCCGCAAGGCGACAGCCCTAAGTTCCGGTCCTATCCCGCGGTCGCCCGGTACTATCACGAGAACGGCAACAATGATCGCGCGATCGAGTTGGTCGAACTGGCACTGACGTCGCTGGACGGTCCGGAGCCTATCCCGGCCGAATTGAAAGAGCAGCATCTGCCGGATTTGCTGCAGGCCCTCGCCAAGTACAGGGGTGGGAAGGTTTGTTGCGGCGCTCTCTTTGCGGCTCCGCAAAACAATTTCCCGAAGGTGCCAAAGCGCGGTCGGCCGAGGAGAAAAACAAAAAGGGGTGATTGGTCAAAATGGCTTACTGGCCAATTCGTCCATTTCCCTGGCGTGACCGCAGCAAGGAGGGTCCATGCAGCACTTGGTCGATCGTTTGCAGCAGGATCGAGGCTCGAATCTTCATGGCCTCCGGCCGCATTGCGGCGGAAGTGATGTTCGACGCGAATTCGCGTGGAAGACTTCGCAGTCGAGGACGTGTTCAAGGTCGGCCAGAGGGACATCGATTGCGTGGAATCAGCCGCGCCGACCCGGGCGTCGGCTGCGCAAGTGTGCCCGAAGTAGGCGTCCCAGAAAACAGACATCGTGCTTCGAGGAAGAGGACTGAAATGAGGAGAAGGCGAAATGTCTGATGCCGCGGTCAGCCCGGCTGTCAACGAGGACGAGGCGCCCCTTGCCACGCAGTTTGTCAGATGGCTCGTGCGGCTGATCGGTGCTCAAGACTCCTACGCCTCGTGGGAAGGCAAATCGGACGCCGAACTGCTGGGCGACTTCATCATCACCAGAAAACAGCGCCGTGCGATCCCCATCATCGGCGATCCCGATCCGGACGTGCTGTGGAGACTCAATATTTCTACACGGCCGTCGGGCTTAGGATCGAGGAGCGCTCCGGCCTGATGACATCGCCAATGATGAAGATGAAACCCATGGGGGCTTCGGACGATTGCTTTTCACGGCCGGGCGGTTGGTCGCTCTGTCGAGACATCCACCGGTTCGGCTTCGACACGTTCAGGAAGCTCGCGGAGGCCGGTACGAAACTGGCCGACGATGCGACTGCAGCCATCGAAGCCTATCCCGACGTGGCACGGGCGTGAAGAAACCGATTTCGAGGAAGGATTTATGTCAAAGCTAGATGAAATGGGGAAGAAAGTCCGAAAGCTTCAGCTGCGCGCGGCAGTTGCCAAGATGAAATTGCGCGACCTTGCAGAGAATCTCCCGGGAAAATGGACGGAGATAGAGGAAGTAGCCCAAGAAACGTCGGCGGTTTTTGCCGAGTTGGATGGTGCCAAGAGAGCGCTCGCTGCAATGAAGAAGTTACGATGACGAGCACATTTATCACCCGCGACGGCTCCGGATGGGTGCCGGAATATCTCACCGCTATAGACGGCACGACCTGCATCGGCTGCGGCCGCTGTTTCAAAGTCTGCTCTCGCGAGGTCATGCATCTTTACGGTGTCGATGACGCGGGTGAAATCCTCGGCGCCTGCGACGGTGAAGACGACGATTTCGACGGCGAGCTCAATCGCATGATCATGGTCGTCGACCATGCCGGCCGCTGCATTGGCTGCGGAGCCTGCGGCCGCGTCTGCCCGAAGAACTGCCAGACCCATGTTGCGGCCGACCAGGTCGCAGCATGATCTGAGGAGACAAGACCAGGAGAACGGCGTTGCTCTTTAGAATCTTTTGTCGCGTCCTGGGGCTGGTGCTGTGCAGCACCGCACTGACTGTCTACTTCGCTTCTCATTCCATCGGCACAGTAGTCGTCACCACGTTGGCTTGTTCGCTGCTCCTTCAGCTGGCGTATTTCGCAAGCGTGCTCTTTCTGATCTGGCGGTCTGGCTACGTTAGCCGAGCTGGCCAAAGGGCTGAGCATTTCGGCAGTTGCAAGGAAGTTGGATGCGAGCCGCCAGACCTTGATGAGGTGACGAATGAATCCGCAGATTTGCTCCAGCGCGATCAAATGCTGGCCATATCGCTGCTGCTGCCTTGAGGCGCCGTGACAAGGTCAGTGCCCAAGATAGCGCCACTTTGGACCAACCATCAACATTGAGCAGATATTAGAAGGAATACTGCGCTTGAGAGGTCCATGGTGACAGCAATCCGGTCATTCTAGATAATCCAGGAGATGCAGTTCTTGAATGCCGTACGCATTGGGGTAATCTCTCGCACGCCGGCGTGCAGTTACAACTCTCAATGACGAACGAGGCGCTGGAAATAGGTAATGGGACTCTTCTGGCGCCGGATAATGCAGATGACGTCAAATCAAAGACGCCTCTCGAATGAATTGTGAATGGCTAATTCAGCTCCATCGCGTGTTTCCGGAGAGAAAATGCTGGAAAAGTTCGAACGCTATCCGCTCACATTTGGACCCACGCCCATCGAGAAAGCTCGACCGCCTCTCCAAGCATCTGGGGGGCAAGGTGGAAATCTACGCCAAACGCGAGGACTGCAACTCCGGTCTCGCGTTCGGCGGAAACAAGCTCCGCAAGCTCGAATACATCATCCCCGACGCGATCGCGTCAAACGCTGATACGCTCGTCACCATCGGGGGTGTGCAATCCAACCATACGCGCATGGTCGCTGCGGTCGCCGCCAAGATCGGCATGAAATGTCTCCTGGTTCAGGAGAGCTGGGTACTACATGAGGACGCCATCTATGACCGGGTTTGGCAACATTCTCTTGAGCCGGATCATGGGAGCAGAAGTGCGCCTTGTCGACAAGGGCTTCGAAATCGGCATCCGCCGCAGTTGGGAACAGGCGCTCGATGAAGTCAAGTCAAGGGGCGGCAGGCCCTACGCGATACCGGCCGGGGCCTCAGTTCACAAATATGGCGGGCTTGGGTACGTCGGGTTCGCGGAGGAGGTGCGCGCCCAAGAGAAACAGCTTGAGTTTGGCTTCGACTACATCGTCGTTTGCACTGTCACGGGCTCGACGCATGCCGGCATGCTCGTCGGGTTCGCCAAGGACGGTCGACAGCGCAACGTGCTCGGTATCGATGCCTCCGCCACCCCCGCCCAAACCAAGGCGCAGGTGCTAAACATTGCCCGGTATACTGCGAAGCTCGTCAAGCTTGGCATGGAAATCGTGGACGATGACGTGGTGCTGCTCGAGGGGTTCGCGGCTCCCGGTTACGGCCTTCCGTCCGAGGCAACGAACCAGGCCATCCGCCTGTGTGCGCGGCTCGAGGGTATAATTACCGATCCCGTCTACGAGGGCAAATCCATGCAAGGGATGATCGACCTCGTCCAGAAAGGCTTCTTTCCAGAGGGATCGAGGGTGCTTTACGCGCATCTCGGCGGCGCGCCGGCCATCAACGGGTATGGCTACACCTTTCGCAATGGCTGACGCTCGACAGATTGCGATTGCCCTCCCGTGCCGTGCCAGCGATGCGCTCCAAGTTCGTTCGGGGGCCTGCCCGGCAAACCGGGGACCGGCTGTTAACTGCGCCCAACGCGAAGGTGGCCGGGTTCATTGTACGCATCCGGTGAAAACCGCAGACGTGCGCATCCGGCGGCCAGGAGAACCTGAGCACCGGAGTGCTGGGGTCAAGCTTTCTTTGGGGAGACGCGATGATATTCTTCGAGGAGGAGTTTGACCTCCTCGATCCCTTCATCGGTGAAGGCCAAGATCCCGTCGTCATCGTTGGCGCCGTAGACCCAGATGACGCCGTCCTCGGGCTCGAGACCGAGGGTCAGGTCCTGGATGAGCGCTTCGCTGACGCCGAGGTCCCTGGCGACACGATCGACGGTGTAGACGTGATGCACCTTATTGCGCTGCATGATCAGGCCGCCGCTGGTTGGGTCCGCAATTTTGCGGATCTCCAATTCCACGGCAGCAAATCATCGATCCGATGGGCCGGATAGGCGGGCAGTCGGGCGAGGACGTCGGCGAGCCAGGCCTGCGGGTCGACATCGTTCATCTTGGCGCTGACGATCAGGCTGTAGAGAACGGCCGCGCGCTGTCCGCCGCGATCGGAACCGCAGAACAGCCAGGACTTTCTTCCGAGAGCGAAGACCGATTCATTATGCACCTCCTTTTCAAATGGCGGAAAACAGCGATTCCTGGTTGTCGTCGTGGATGCGATGCGGAGTATTGCGCGCCAAATCGGCCTTGATCCGTTCGTCTTCGAGGTCGCTGGCGCGGATCTGGTAGGGCGCGCCGCGCATGACCTGCTCGGCGGGCAAGAGGCCATCCCTGATGAACCGGCGGATTTTGACGTGCGACACGCCGAGCTTCGCGGCCGCATCCGACATGGTGAGCCACTCGCCATTCTTGTCGGAAGAGCGATAGCCGCTGATCTTGTGCACCGTGCGCAGCGATTGGACGCGACGCGCGGTCCAGGTCTTTCCCTGACCGGTCTGCATGCCCATGCGGTTGAGTGTGGCAGCGATTTCGGCATCCGACCACCGGGTTGCCATGGATCGCATGATCGCCAGAGCCTCCTCAGGCGTACGCTGGCCATGCTCTCCGGATTTGGGCTTGCGAACCCGTACCTGCGAGTGCTGGCCTCCATGCCAGTGGATGGTCAAGATCACGTCGCGCGCATCGTCATCGACATCCGCCACGATGTCCTTGATGAGCGCGCGCAGCAGTTGCTGACGACAGCGCATGTCGACACCCGGCGCATTCCAGGTGGCCTCGAGATTCTGGGCGAGGCCGGTGAAGTCCGGAACCGCGTCGACGGGCTCCACACGCTGGACTTCGCTCAGCCGGGCCTCGCAGGTCTCCACGCGCCTGAGCGTGGCTTCCCAACTCCTCTCGAGCTGGGCCGCAATAAGCCGGTTCTCCGGGTCGCAAGCGGCATAGCGGCGCTCGGCGAGCGATGCCTCATAGCGCGCCTGCTGCAGGTCCATCTCGATCATCTGCCGCCGCTTGGCTTCGCTCTCCAGCTGCATGCGTTCAGCCTCCAACGCCGCTTCGATCGCCATCGGCGCAACCGCCTCCAGCGCTTCGCGGGTCACCGCCGCGTCGGTGCGAAAGCCGTTGAACGATATGCATCGCGCCTGGGCCATCATGAGGTTGCCGCGCTCGCAGCGATATACCGGATAACCTTGGCCGCGTCCGGCATACATGACAACCAGTCTTCGCCCGCATCGATCACAGGAGATGAGACCCGGGAGCATCGCGCGACCGCCGCGGCCCGACTTGACGCCGCCGGCTTTGCCATAAGCGTTGGCCGCGAGCAGTTCCTGGTTCCGTTCGTACTCGCTCCATCCGATGTAGCCTTCGTGATGGTCCTTGAGCACCACCGCCCACTCGCTAGCCGGCTTGTAATGGCCATAGCTCTTGCGAACGCGGCCATCGACGATCTCAGTGCGCTTCTCGCTCTTACCATAGACATAGGCGCCGGCGTAGAATGGGTTCTTCAGGATCGAGATCACGTTGCGGTAGCGGATCGGAACCCAGTCGAAGGAGACCATCTTCTTGCCATCGGAGGGTCTGGGGAAATGCACGTCATCGTCGATCATCGAGATCAGGACCTGGCGCGCACTGCCGAGTTCGCGGAAGCGCGTGAATATCAGGCGAATGGTCTCCTGCAGGCGCATGTCGGGATCGAACCCGAGACCGTAATCGCGGTGCCAGACATAGCCGAAAGGCACGGAGATGCGCAGTTCCCCGCGCTGTGCCTTGGCGCGGGCGGCCTCGTACATGCGGGCACGCAGCACGCCGAGCTCGAACTCGCTGATGCTGCCCTTCATACCGAGCAGCAGGCGGTCGTTCGGCAATCCCGGATCGTAGACTCCGTCCAGATCGATCACGCGTGCATCAACTTCGCCGCACAACTCGAGCAGCCTATGCCAGTCCGGCCCGTTGCGCGACAGGCGGGACGCCTCCAGGCAAAGCACGGCGCCCACATGGCCGGTGCACAGATCGTCGACCAGGCGCTCGAAACCGGGACGCTCCACAGCCCCGCTTGCGGTTCGTCCCAGATCCTCGTCGATCACCTCTACTTTGCGGAATCCCCAGCGCCGCGCGACGTCGACAAGCTCATATTGCCGACGTTGGCTCTCAAGGTTGAGCTGGACCTGCGCCTGAGTGGACTGACGCACATAGACGACAGCCTTGCGCTTGAGGACGGCAGTCGGAATCAGATTACCGCTCGTCATCGCAGCTCTCCTCCTCCGTTGCCACGCCGGCGGCGGCCATCAATACGTTGGCGAGCCGGACGATCACTATGGTCCGTTGCGCTGAACTCAGCCCGTTCAGCTTCTGCGAGTCGAGCGGCAAGCTGAGTTGGCGAACGACCACGAGAGATCGTGTCGG
>NZ_JAMYOE010000026.1:0-96203 GCF_040319695.1 Mesorhizobium sp. M0898
AGGCGAGGAGGTCGCGTCGACCTTAATCAAGACGCTTCGGTGCGAGTGGATCCACGGCTTCATCGCCGACTTCTTCAACACTATCGACCCTTTGCCGTCATCCAGTTGGGAGCGTCGCATGACGCTCCGTGACCCAATCACGACGCTCACTCCGGTCAGTGGTAACGTCCGGATTTGGCGCGCGATTCCGACCTCAGCGAACGAAGTTATGACACGCCATTCCAGTGTATGCTTGCTTCGCCAAATTGGGTGTGCGCTGCAATAGCAGCCCGAGACAGTCGCGCTTGCCGAAGGGGCTGTCGGCTTTGACGGGATTGGCGTAAGCTACAGTTAAGGGGGTGCACACATGCACCGCATCATCGCCATAGTGATCTTGGTTCTCGCGGCCGTGTTCAGCTCCGCACGGGCGGAGGTGCTGATCGGCGTCTCGGCTGCGATGACGGGACGGCTCGCCTGGATCGGCGAGCAGGGACAGCGCGGCGCGGAGATGGCAGTGGCCGACGTCAACACGGCGGGCGGCGTGCTCGGCCAGAAGGTGAGGCTCATCTCGGTCGACGACTTCTGCGATCCCGAGCAAGCTGTGGCGGCCGCCAAGAAGCTGGTGGCTGACGGGGTCGTGCTCGTCGTCGGGCATTATTGCTCCGGGGCCTCGATCCCCGCATCAAAAGTGTACGAGGAGGCGGGCGTCGTTGAGATATCCCCAGGCTCGACCAATCCGCAGCTGACCGAACAGGGCCGTGCCAATGTCTTTCGCACCATTGGCCGCGACGACGCGCAAGGTTTCATCGCCGGCAACTACCTTGCCGATCGCTGGGGCAACAAGAAGATTGCGATCCTCCACGACAATTCGACCTATGGGAAGGGTCTCGCCGACGAGACCAGGAAGCAGCTGAACAAGCGGGGCGTGACTGAGGCCGTTTACGACGCATACATTCCCGGGAAGGACGACTATTCGGCCGAGGTCGCTACGTTGCAGACCGCCGGCGTCTCCGCCTTATATGTGGGTGGGTATCATGCCGAGGTTGCGCTGATTGCTCGCGCTGCACACGACAGTGGCTACACGGTTCAGCTCATATCCGGAGATGCTTTGGCGACCGAGGAATTTGCCCTGATCGCCGGCCCCGCGGCGGAGGGGACCCTCTTCACGTTCCCGGCGGACCCGAGGCGAAGCCCCGAAGCGGCCGCGGTCGTTGAGCAGTTCCGTGCGGAGAATTTCGAACCCGCGGGCTACACGCTGTTGAGCTACTGCGCGGTCCAGGTTTGGGCCCAGGCAGTCTCGAAGGCAGGTTCGCTGGAGCCGAAGGCCATCATTGCGGCACTGCACGAACAGGAATTCGACACGGTCATCGGCCGGGTCGATTTCGACGACAAGGGCGACCTCACGAAGCAGAGTTGGGTTTGGTACGTCTGGCGCGGCGGAGAGTACGTGCCGGTTGAATAGGGTTCGCTGATCGCCGGCGTGCCGGCTGAGATGTCTAGTCTGATGCAGACCAGTGTGGCCGGACTGTTCCGACTCGCCGAGCTTGAACGCCTCGGCATACGCGGCCGGCTGTTGCTCGCCTTTTTCGGGATCAGCGCCCTTGCGGTGCTGGCAACCGCTGCGGCGCTTTATGCCTTCCTCCAGGTTGGCGACGTCGTGGACCGAATTACCACGGATCGAGTGCCGTCGGCGCTTGCCTCCCTCCAGCTGTCGCGCCAGGCCGAACGGGTCGCTGCTGCCGCGCCATCGGTGCTGGCAGCGACAAGCAGGGCTCAGCACAGCGAGGTCTCGGCTGCCGTCGCGCTCGAGATGTCCCGCCTCGAGGCCCTGCGCACGGACCTCCGGGATGCCACGTTGGGCACAGTGCCTTTGGCCGAGATCGAGGAAGCCGCGATTGTTCTGAGGCGCAACCTGAAGGAGCTCGACTCTCTTGTTGTCGCCCGGCTCGACGTGGTCGCCCGCAAGGAGGAGCTCCTGAACCGCCTCGCCGCGACGACGACCGGAAGCCAGCGCCTTGTGGCCACCGGCATCCTAGTAATGGATTCCAGGCTCCCGCAATGGCGGGCGGTCGCGGCCGACACGTCGCTGTCGCCCGATCGACGCGCAGCGGCGATGGCCGACCTGGTCCAGGCGATTGCGGCCTACATCCCCCAGCAGAAGGCGCAGCTGGAGATCTCGGCAGTCAACGACGCGCTGGTGAAGGTCGCGAACGCGCCGACGCCGGGCGACCTGGCGTTGATCCTTTTTCCGCTACGCCGTTCGCTCACTGCTCTTGAAAAGGTTTCCACGGAGATCGACGAAAAGCTGCGGACCCGCTTTCGGCAGCGTGTCGATGAGTTCAAGGGCTTGACCGACGGCGAGGACAGCATCCCCAAGGCGCGGGAGGACGAGTTTGCTGTCCTGGCACAGGGCGAAAGGCTTCTGGCCGAGAACAATCGACTGTCGCGCAATCTCACCGCTGGCGTCGATCGCCTGGTCGCCACGGCAGACCAGGAGATCGCTGCGTCCGGTCGCGAAGCCGCGCTCGTCCAGCGCTACGGCACCGCGGTTGTGCTCGGCTCCGCCTTCCTCAGCCTCCTGAGTTCGGTTCTGGTTGTCTGGCTCTATGTCGACCGCAGCCTCCTCGCCCGACTGGGGGCCGTGAGCCAGGGCATGCTCGCGATTGCGGGGGGCAACCTTCGTGCGCCGCTGCCAGCCGCGGGCAGCGATGAAATCGGGCGCATGGCCGAAGCGCTGAGACTTTTCCGGGATACTGCTGTCGAGGTCGAGGAAAAGAACCTGCGCGACGTTGCGGAAGCTCGTCAGCGGCTCATCGATGCCATCGAAAGCATCTCCGAAGGATTCGCTCTGTACGACGGGGAGGACCGGCTCGTCCTCAGCAACAGCCGCTACCGCGAATTGCTCTACACCGGTCTGGAGACCGAACTGACGCCCGGCACGACATTCGAGCAAATCATTCGCCGATCCGCTGAGCGCGGCTACATCAGGGACGCCGAGGGGCGGGTCGAGGAGTGGGTCGCCGAGCGCCTCTCGCGGCACCGCAACCCTGGCGAACCTTGGGTGCAGCGGCGAGGCGACGGGCGATGGGTCATGATCAGCGAGCGGCGGATCAGCGCCGGCGGCACGGTCGCCGTCTATTCGGACATCACTGAGCTGAAGCAAAGGGAGGAGAACCTCGCCGAGAAATCCGTGGTTCTGGAGGCGCTTTCCAGCAAGCTGGCGAAGTATCTGGCGCCCCAAGTGTATCGCTCGATATTCACCGGCCGCCAGGAGGTCAGGATCGCCAGCCAGCGGAAGAAACTGACAATATGCTTCTCCGATATCGCGGGCTTTACCGAGACCACTGACAAAATGGAATCCGAGGATCTCACCCAACTCCTCAATCACTATTTGACGGAAATGTCGAAAATTGCTTCGGATCACGGCGCGACGATCGACAAATATGTCGGCGACGCGATCCTGATGTTTTTCGGCGATCCCGAGACTCGCGGCGTCAAGGAGGACGCGCTGGCTTGCGCGCAGATGGCACTTGCAATGCAAAAGCGGATTAGCGAGCTTGCCGAAGTCTGGCGGGACATGGGGATCGAAACACCGCTGCGCTGTCGCATCGGCATCCATACCGACTACTGCACCGTCGGTAACTTCGGCAGCGAGGACCGGATGGACTACACGATAATCGGCGGCGCCGTGAATCTCGCCTCGCGCCTGGAGCAGGAGGCGCCGCCGGGGGCAATCCTCATTTCCTACGAGACGTTTGCGCAAGTGAAGGACGCAATCGACTGTGAAGAACTGGGGCAAGTCCAGGTCAAGGGGATCGCCTATCCCGTCGCCACCTACCGCGTCATCGATCTGAAGGCCAATTTGGCGGCCGCTCGTCGTGCTGTTCGAACCGAGCTGCCGCACTTCAGGTTGGAACTTGAACCTGAGCTGATGTCCCCTGACGAGCGTGGCGATGCCGCCAATGCACTTCGAGACGCGCTGGATCGGCTTCGTCACAAGCCTGGGTAGTAGGGCTTGGTCCACAACGACCCCTCCCAATGGACACAAGGAGTGGGATGTGGGACGCCGCTCATTGGCGCTGTCGATGCGAAGGCCGCAGAACGGTCGCGGTCAGTCTTCGAACTCGGGCGGAACGTCCGCATCGGAGCCGAGACTTAACATTCACGGCATCACTGGCATGGGTCCGGATATGGCGCAACGTGCTCGTTCTCGCAGATGAGACGAACGGCAACTTCCCGCCCATCTCGGCCATGACGGCGGCCTGGGACGTGGCCGGTCTCGAAGCAGGTCAGGTACCGAGTTCTTCGACTTCCTCGACGAGTTGCGGACGCATGTGCAGATAACGCGTCGCCTTGCGTTTGGCGATGATATCGGCCCAGACGTGTTCCACTTGTGAGGCGGCCAACCCCGCCGCCTGCCCCACCACCTCAGCCGCCACGCCGTTGTTGAGACCGTAAAGGCAAAGATCCATACGGTCATAGGGAAGCGAGAAGTAGAACTCCTCCTGGGTCTGCGCCAGCGAGTAGGTATCGGTGGTCGGAGGCCGGTTGCGGATTTCTTCCGGAATACCGAGATGGGCCGCAAGCGCATAGACCTGTGTTTTATAGAGGTGGGCAATCGGCTTGACGTCCGCGGCGCCGTCACCGTTCTTCACGAAGAACCCCTGATCATATTCCAGCCGGTTCGGGGTTCCAAGAACGGCGAAGTTCAGACGATCGGCATGGTAGTATTCGATCTGCTTGCGGGTGCGCTGCTTCATATTGGTAGCGGCGACGACGCCGAGATAGACAGGCAACGGCATTCTCAGTTTCGTCTGCTTGCCTTCGGGATCCTGCACCACCAGGGACGAGATATTATAGCCTTGGCCCTCGAGCGCGTTCGCGATCACGATCTTCGAAGCCCAGCCTTCGCCGTATTCCGGGACCAATTCGCGGATGAAGGCGTCGCGACGCCTGTAGCAGCCCATTGCGTGCAGGGTCGCCCCGATATCCTCCGTCACAGCCTCGACACCGAAAGTTTCGGCGACGAGACGGCCGAGCCGCAGACTTTCGGGATCGGAATCGCTTTCCGGCATGAACAGGCAAAGCACATTCTTGGGGCCGACGGCTCGTGCCGCCAACGCGACCGACACGCTCGAATCGATCCCGCCCGAAAGACCGAGCACAAGGCCCCGCTTGCGAAGCCCGCGCAACTGCTGGCGCAAGGCCGTTACGATACGGTCCGTTTCGGTGATCAGGTCGATTGCCAGAGCCTGCGCCAGAAAGGTCCGCGCATCCTCGGTCGGGCGAACATTCATTGCGCGGCCTCCATGGTTTCTGCCGCAAGCCGACGGCTGACCTTGCCGGTATCGGTCTTCGGCAGCTCGCGGCGGAACTCGACGACCTTGGGGACCATGAAGTCCTCAAGGTGGCGTGCACAGTGACGTATGATATCCTTTTCGCTAAGCGCCGGGTCGGACCGTACTATAACTGCGCCGATCGCATGCCCGAGCACGGGATCCGGCACACCGACAACCACCGCTTCCGCGATGCCCGGATGAGCGTGAAGCACGGCTTCCACTTCCTTGGGCGCCACCTTCTCTCCCCGCGACTTTATGATGTCGTCCTTGCGGCCGACGAAATAAAGAAAGCCTTCCTCATCGGCCCTGAAAAGATCGCCGGTGTAGAGAACCTTCTCCCAAGGGTTCGGACCCGGGCGCAGGGCTCGTGCCGTCGCAGCTTCGTTTCGCCAATAACCCTGCATGACGTGCGGCCCGCGAATGACCAGCTCACCCGCTACGCCCGGCGGCACCCGTTGCCCCTCGTCGTCGACGACAAAGGCTTCGGTGTTCGGAATGGCTATTCCGACCGAGCCCGGCCGGCGGTCGAGCTCCTCGGGCGGCAGATAGGTGCAGCGCTTGCATTCCGTCAGGCCATACATCGAATAGAGCCTGACACCGGGGAAAAGGAACCGAAGGCGTTCTATGTGAGGCGGCGGCAAGGCAGCCGCCGTGTTGGAAATATAGCGAAGGCTGGGCAGGAAGCCCGGCGCCAGGTCCCTCATCTGCAGGATCATCGCTGCCATCGTGGGCACGAGCGGAAGCCCGGTGACGCCTTCCTGGCGGATGCGTTCAAAGACCGCCTGGGGAAAAGCGAAGGACTTCTCGAGCACGAGCGTGGCGCCGAGCCTGACGGCCATCAGCAATTGATAGAGGCCGTAGTCGAAAGCGAGGGGCAGGACATTCAAGATGATGTCGTCGGGCGAGTTGCGCAGGTAGTTGGTGATGGAGTCGGCCGCCGCCTCGCAATTGCGGTGCGTCATCATCACACCCTTGGGCCGGCCGGTCGAGCCCGACGTGTAGATCAACATCGCAAGATCGACGTCAACGCCGCGATGGTCAATCTCCCTGACTTGGACCGTCAAGCACTCCGCCAGGGATGTGGCCCCTGCCGGGCATTGGCTATCGGCAGCAACGGTGGAAGCCACGAAGATGCCGGTCTTGCCGGAGGACGTCTTGCCGGAGGATCCGGACGCCTCGGCAACCACGGGCATCAGTCTTGCTTGCGTGAGGATCGCGGCGGCATCGCAATCGGAGATGATGTAGGCCAGCTTTTCGGCCTTGGTGGATGCGTTGATCGGACTGAAAGTCGCGCCTGCTTTAAGAACTGCGAAAATCGAAACCGCAGCCTCCCAGCAATTGTCCATGAAGATCAGCACCCGGTCGTCGCGCCTGACGCCATTCAAAAAAAGGGCGGCGGCCAAGCGGCTCGAGAGATCGTCCAGCTCTTTGTAGCACAGCCTTTTGTGCTCGGTGATCAATGCCGTTTTGGCTGGATGGGCAGCGGCCTTCGCCGTCAGAAAATGTTCGATCCGCACGGACGCTCCTCACCGATGGCGCCTATGCTGCCAGCGCTTCTGCTTTTGCCTTGACGAAGGCTGAGATACGGTCAATCGAATCCAGATTGGCCGGTACGATGTCGGCATCGACCATGGCTATGCCAAAATCATCCTCTATGAATGCCACTAGCTCCAACACGGCCGTCGAGTCGATGATGCCGTTCTCGATCAGTGATGCGGTGTCTGCAAGCTCGTAGGACGTGTCGCCGAACAGGAAGTTGTCGACGATAAAGGTTTTGACCTTGTCCTTGATTGCTACCATGATTTTTCATTCCCTCGATTTCTCAGGCCGCTCGTGCTTCACCGACCTTTTCGCCGGTGAAAATCTTCTGCCACAGTTGCGCCGACAAAATGCCGACGAAAGCCGCATTGTCGCGGAATCCGGACGCTGGCTGCAAGCGGCATTTCTCGTGCAGGTTCGCCACCGCCTTGGCGTTGAATAGTCCTCCGGAGGCGATACTCGCCTCGCTCAGCGAGTCGCGTACGTAGTCCAGTTCTCCGGCTCCCACGAAGGAGCGGGCTTCCGGCGCCCGGTAAGGCTGTTTGGTGCGCTCGCGGATGGCCGTCGGAAGCAGGTGTCTGGCAGCTTTGCGCAATATGTGTTTTTCCACCAGTCCCTTCAGCTTCATCTCCGGCGGAAGTCTTGCCGCAAACTCCACCAAGCGATGGTCAAGGAAGGGGAACCGCCCTTCGATACCGTGCGCCATGGCCATGCGATCGCCCTGGCTGGAGAGGATGTAGCCCGGCAGGAGGAAGCGGGTTTCTAGATATTGCGCCTGATGCAGCGGATGCCACCGGGAAAACGCCTCAGGCAACCGGCTGGCCAGGTCCTCGGCTGCGTCATACCCCTTCAATGTCGCGCGCAGGTCACCGGAAAAGAACATCTTCGCCGCTGATGTGGTCTTGAAACGCGGCCGATGCGAGAATAGCGGATCGTCCAGGGCAGCGCTGCCGGTTCCGAAGAACGCAGCCAGGTACTCCACGGACTGCTGTTGCAGGCCCGGCAGATAGGGATAAAGCTTGCGGAACAGTTGTGGCCTTATGCGCGATGCCGGCTGTCGCGCGCAGAAACGGCGAACCCGCGCTTCCTTGAAGACATCATAGCCGGCAAAGACCTCGTCGGCGCCTTCGCCTGTCAGCACTACTTTCAAACCGGCCTGGCGAACGAGGCCGGACAGTTGATAGAGGGGGGCTGGGGCCGTGCGGATGATCGGCCGCTCGGTAAAGCGGATGACTTCGGGAAACACACCGGCGATATCGCCGGCACGACACGCAATGGTTCGATGGCGCGTGCCAAGTGCTGACGCCATTTCGGTCTGGAAGGCGCTTTCGTCATGCTCGGCGCTGTCGAACGTCACGGAAAATGTCTGCAGCTTATGAGGAGTCATGCCGGCCGCGAGTGCCGAAACGAGGGATGAATCGAGCCCGCCCGAAAGGTAAGAACCGACCGGCACGTCGGCGCGCATGCGAAGCCTCACCGCGTCGGTCAACAGGGCCTGCAGTTCCTCGGCCGCGTCGTCCTCATTGGTGATCTTCGATGGCCTATCCGGATACGGGTAGTCTAGGTGCCAATATGGTTTGACCGTGACTTGCCCCTGTGTCGCGATCATCACGCTTGCCGGCTCCAGCTCGTGGATGTTGCGGAAAGCCGTGCGGGGAGCGATCGGCGCCCACAGCGTAAAGATCTGGTCGAGTGCAATTGGATCGATTTCGGCCGAGACGCCGGGTACCGTCAGCAGGGCCTTTATCTCCGACGCAAAGTAGAGCACCCCGTCCTTGCTGGTGTAGAACAGCGGCCGAACACCCATGCGGTCTCTTGCAAGCACCATCCGCCGCCGCCGGTTATCCCAAATCGCGAAGGCGAAATCACCGTTCAGGAGCGACAGGCAGTCTTCGCCCATCTCTTCATACAGCTGCAGGAGAACTTCGGTATCGCTCGACGTGCGGAAGCGTCGGCCCTTGGCCAGCAGCCCTTCGCGCAATTCCACGTAGTTGAATATCTCGCCGTTGAACGCAATCGTCAAATTGCCGGTTTCGTCGGACATCGGCTGCTGGCCATCACCAATTCCAATCACCGACAGCCGCGCATGCCCAAGTCCAGCCTCGGGCGCTACGAATTTCCCTTGTTCATCCGGCCCGCGATGGGCGATCGCAGACGTCATGCGCGCAAGCAAAGCTTCCGCATCCCGGACTGAACCGAAATAGCCCCCGAATCCGCACATCCACACAGCTCATACTGAACAGCAAGCCACGAAACATAGCGGTCATAAGCGCCTCAAAGGTTAATCGGATACGTTTCAGCGAGCATGTGGTTAACAGGATGTTAGGACAAAATGATGCTTTTGCGGACCGACTTGCGCCCCACTTCAGATGTCAGCTTGAAGGCATCACGGCGAGCGGTGCAAATCACTGCTTCGAGTACGGCCGGTACCAGTCGACAAACTTCTTCAGCCCGTCCTCTATCGAAACGCTAGGCCTGAAGCCGAAATCCCGCTCCAGCGCGGTCATGTCGGCGTAAGTCTTCTCGACGTCGCTCGCCTGCATCGGCTCGTTGTGGCGGATTGCCTTGACCTTGAGCAGCCTTTCCAGAATGTCGATGAAGTCGCCCAGACGCACCGGCCGGTTGTTGCCGACATTGTAGAGCCTGTTCGGCGGAACGTCAGCCGCCGGCGGCTTGTCGAGCACGGCGACAACCGCCTTCACAACATCGTCTATGTAGGTGAAATCGCGCCACATTTCGCCATTGTTGAAGACCCGGATCGGCTTGCCCTTGAGCATCGCCTGGGTGAACATCCAATAGGCCATGTCGGGACGGCCCCAGGGACCGTAGACCGTGAAAAACCGCAGGCCGGTCTGCGGTATGCCGAACAGATGGGCGTAGGTGTGGCTCATCAACTCATCGGTTTTCTTGGTGGCGGCGTAAAGCGAAACGGGCTTGTCGACCTGATCGGCTTCGCTGAACGGCACGCTGCGGTTGCCGCCATACACCGAGCTCGACGAGGCATAGACCAGATGCTCGAATGCCGGTTCGGCGCGACAGAATTCGAGCACTTCGAGGTGGCCCATGACATTGGAGCGGATATAGAGCCGCGGATTGTCGAGTGAGTGGCGCACGCCCGCCTGCGCGGCAAGGTGCACGATCCTAACGATGCCTTGCCCGGCCAAAGCGGCTGCAAGCGCGCCCTGTTCGGCAATATCGATCTGGTGGAACGAAAAATCCTTATGGGGCAGAAGGCCGGCAAGCCGCCCCTTTTTGAGCGCCAGGTCGTAATAGTCGTTCATGTTGTCGACGCCGACGACCGCTTCTCCCCGGTCGAGCAGATGGTGGCAAACGTGGCTGCCAATGAACCCCGCGGCTCCGGTGACAAGTATAGGCAACAAGCTTCTCCACGCGCATAGCCGGGCCGGCATCTGGAGCGGCAGATCCGGCCCATTTTGTCGTGCTATAGTCGAAAGCCGAGGTGGAGACCACCATTAAGCTGATGCGTCAGCTTGCCTCGCGCATGGCTTCGGCCGCCTGCAGGTCAACCGACACCAGTTGGCTGACGCCTTGCTCGGCCATGGTCACCCCAAACAGCCGGTCCATGCGCGCCATGGTGATCGGGTTGTGTGTGATGATGACGAAGCGCGTTTCGGTGGTTGCGGCCATTTCGTCCATCAGATTGCAGAAACGCTCGACATTGTGGTCATCGAGCGGCGCGTCGACTTCGTCGAGCACGCAGATCGGCGCCGGGTTGGTCAGGAACACGGCGAAGATCAGCGACATCGCCGTCAACGCCTGCTCGCCGCCGGACAGCAGCGTCATCGTCTGCGGCTTCTTGCCGGGCGGACGCGCCAGGATCTCGAGCCCCGCTTCGAGCGGATCGTCGGACTCGATCAGTTGCAGCTCGGCGGTGCCGCCGCCGAACAGATGCGAAAACAGCCGTTGAAAATGGCCGTTGACCACCTCGAAGGCGGCGAGCAGCCGCTCGCGGCCTTCGCGGTTCAGGCTATGGATCGCCTGCCGCAGCTTGCGGATCGCCTCGATGATGTCGTCGCGCTCGGAGACGATGGTCTCCAGCCGGTCCGACAGTTCCTTCTGCTCCTCCTCGGCGCGCAGATTGACGGCACCGAGCCGTTCGCGTTCGACCTTCAGCCGGTCGAGCTGACGCTCGATCTCGGCCATTTCGGGCATCGGGCTGTCGGGTTCGAGGCCGGTGTGGCGGATCACCAGATGCGGCGGCGTGTTCAGCGTTTCCTGGATGCGCGCCTCGACTTCCAGCCGACGCTCGTCGGCGGCGGTCAGCCGCTCTTCGGCGCGAACGCGGGATTCGCGCGCCTCGGCCAGCGACTGGATGGCAGCAGTCGCAGCCTTGTCCAGCTCGGACTGGCGGTTCTCCGCTTCCTGCAAGCGGTCGCCCGCTGCCTTGCGCAGGCTTTCGGCCTCGGCGAGTTGCGACAGCAGGGCGCGCCGCTTGGCGTCGATCTCGTCGGGGGCGTCGGCCAGTTGCTCGCGCTCGGCCTCGGCCTCTGCCTTGCGTTCGCCGAGCGCCGCGATCTGTGTCGAGGCGTTTTCGGCGCGCTCCACCCAGTTGCGCCGTTCCGCGCCGATGGCATCGAGCCGACGCGCACGTGCCTCGGCCTCCCGCCTCAGGCCCTCGTGAACGGCACGCGCATCGGCAAGGGCGGCGCGGTCGCGGGCGACATTGGCCGCCGACTGCTCGAGCTGCAACTGCAGGTCGCCGAGATCGGGCGCGTCTTGCAGCAGCATTTCCGCCTCGACGAATGCCGCCGCCGTTTCCTCATGGCTGTCGACAATGCGTGCGCGCGCCTCGTCAAGTGCGGCACGCCGGCTCGACAGCTCGCCGCCGGCTTTTTCGGCCTCGGCCAGCGTATTGCGGGCAGCGTCGAGCCCGTGCTGGGCGTCGCGCCCGGCCTGTCGGGCGTTGCGTTCGGCCTCGCTCGCCTGGGCAAGCGCCTGTTCGGCCTGGGCAAGGGCTTGTTCAGCTTCGCGCAGGGCGCGCGTGGCATGGACTGCTTCGGCATCGAGCTCGGCCAGCCGGTTTTTCTGCGCCAGCCGCTGCGCGGCGGCGGTCGGGGCATCGGCGCTGGCGGTGAAGCCGTCCCAACGCCAGAGCGCGCCTTCGCGGCTGACCAGCCGTTGACCGGGAGCAAGCAGCGTCTGCAGCCGTCTTCCGTCGGCGGCTTCGACAATGCCGATCTGGGCCAGCCTGCGGGCCAGCTGTGCCGGCGCACGCACAACGCTGGCGAAGCTCCTTATGCCTTCGGGCAATGCGGCGTCGGCAGGCTGGATTTCGCTCTGGCCCCAATGCACCGGCGCACTGCGGTCGAGCGGCACGTCGAGATCTTCGCCAAGCGCGGCACCCAGCGCCGTCTCGTAGCCACGCTCGACGCTGATCTGCTCCAGCACCGAGGGAAATAGATCGCCGCTGGCGGCGTTGAGGATCTTGGCCAGCGTGCGGGCCTCGGTTTCGATCCGCGCCAGCTCGGCCTTTGTGTCCTGAACCGGTGGGCGGGCAGCACTTTCGTCTGCACGCGCCTCGGCGACCGCCTGTTCGGCGGCAATGGCGGCTGCCTCGGCCTTTTCGAGCAGCGCCAGCGCCTGATCGACCAGTAGCCGCTTCTCGGCGGGATCGGGCAGGCCGGCGACCCTGGAGACGATCTCCGACAGTTCGCGGTCGACATCGGCAAGCTGGCGGGCAAAGCGGTCGCGGCGCTCAGCGGTGTCGCGCAGCGTCCGTTCGATCTGGTTGCGCGAGGCGGCAGCCTCCGCCCGTTCGGCGGTCAGCGCGGCGAGCCTGGCCTCGCTCGAGGCAAGCGTCGATGCCGTCTGCTCGAAAGCCGCGCGGGTGCTGGCCTCGCGCTCGGCGGCGCCGGCGTTTTCGGCATTGAGCGCGGCTTCTTCGGCGGCGAGGCGTTCGAGGATATCCGCATTATCGCGGACCATGCGCTCCTCGCGGGCAAGGTCGCCATCGAGCTGTTGCAGTCGGCGGTCGAGCTCTGCCTGGCGGGCGCGGATGCGGCCCGCCTCTTCCTCGATCTGCGCCTTGGCGATCGACAGACGCTGGAAGGCGGCGGCGGCAGCGGCTTCCGCATCGCGCAAGTCCGGCAGCCGGTGGGCGTTGATACCTTGTTCCCTGGCGGCAGCCATCTGGGCGGCGGCACGGTCGCCGACCAGCGCGGTGGCAATCGCCAGCGCCGAACGCGCTTCGCCTTCCTGCGTCTTGGCCAGCGTCCAGCGCAGATGCAGCAGCGTCGCTTCGGCCTTGCGGATGTCGGCCGACAGGTTCTTGAAGCGCGAGGCCTGGCGGGCCTGGCGTTTCAGGCTTTCGATCTGGCTTTCCAGCTCGCCGACGACGTCGTCCAGCCTTTCGAGGTTCTGTTCCGCCGCCTTCAGCCGCAGCTCGGCTTCGTGGCGGCGCGTATGCAGGCCGGAAATTCCGGCCGCCTCTTCCAGCAGCGCGCGGCGCGCCTGCGGCTTTGCCTGGATCAGCTCGCCTATGCGGCCCTGGCCGACCATCGAGGGCGAGCGGGCGCCGGTCGACTGGTCGGCGAACAGCAGCTGAACGTCCTTGGCGCGAGCCTCCTTGCCGTTGATGCGGTAGAGCGAGCCGGCCTCGCGCTCGATGCGGCGCGAGACCTGCAACTCATCGGCGTCGTTGAAGGCGGACGGCGCGGTGCGGTCGCTATTGTCGAGGAACAGCGTGACTTCGGCGGTGTTGCGGGCCGGACGCGTTCCCGAGCCGGAAAAGATGACGTCGTCCATGCCGGACGCACGCATGTTCTTGTAGGAGCTTTCGCCCATAACCCAGCGCAGCGCCTCGACCAGGTTCGACTTGCCGCAGCCGTTCGGCCCGACTATGCCGGTCAGGCCGCGTTCGATGACGAACTCGCCGGGTTCGACGAAGGATTTGAAGCCGAGCAGGCGAAGGCGCGAGAACTTCATTCGCGCCGGCCCATAGCCAAGTTTCGCAACGCTGTTCCGCGGTTTTGCAAGGAGACCCCGCGGCAAGACAAAGAAGTGCGCACGCCGAAGCGACGCCGCTTCGGCGCTGCCGAAACGTCAGAGCAGAGGGTCGATGATGGCCGACATTTCCGCAATCGACATCGCCCCTTTGTAGGTCTTTCCGTTGATGAAAAAGGTCGGTGTGGAATCGACCTTGAATTCGTCGGCGCCGCGCTTCTGGACGGATCTCACATCGTCCAGAAGTTTCTGGTCCGTCAAGCAGGCCTCGAAGGACTCCTGTGTAAAACCGGCAAGCTTGGCGATTTGCAGCAGCGCGTCCTTGGTATTGTTCACACCAACCCAGTTCGCCTGCTGCTTGAACAGCACATCGACCATCGGGAAATAGTTGTCCTTGGAGCATCGCGCCAGCATGAAACCGGCCTCCGCGCTGGGATCGAACGGAAACTCGCGCAGTATGTAACGGGCCTTGCCGGTGTCGATATATTTCGTCTTCAGCTCCGGAAAAGTGGTCTCGGCGAAATGCGCGCAATGCGGGCAGGTCATCGATGCATATTCGACTATGGTGACCTTTGCATCGTCCTTGCCGAGTTGCATGTCGGGCAATGCGCCGGGCTTCAGCAGTGCTGCCATATCGACCGTGCCCTGAGCCTCCGGCGCCGCCGCGGCGGCCGGAGCGGCCGGAGCGGCCGGCTTCGCAGGTTCCGGAGCCGCAGGCTTCACATCCTGCGCCTCGGCTTTCTCGCCCGAGTCGCTGCAGGCGGCAAGCAGCGCCACCGCTGGTATTGCGACCAGCGAAGTCAAAAGGTTTCTGCGGGACAAGGAACGGATCATACGAATCACCTGGCAATAGTTGGATTTTGCAATGCAAAGTCTACAAAAAGCGAGAGTTGGCGCGAATTAAGGCATTACCGCCCCTATTCCAATCGCCAAATCCGGGCATACCATCACGATAGCGCGAGATCACGGTTTCTTTTGACCGAGAATGGTGGCGCCAAGCCGCTCTAGCGAGGCGCGCAGCCCGCCGTCCTCGATCAAACCAACTGTGCCCGACAGCTTCGCTTTCTCGGCCGCAGTCAATGGCCGCAAACTGGGTTTCGGCTTGTCCTTGCCCGCCATTACCGGCTTCTGCACGATCCTGATCCGGCCGATCGCATTGAAACCGAGGAAGGCATTGACCCGGTTGATGATCTCGCCGGTCTCGTGCTGCAGATGCAGCGCCGCCACACCCTCGCAGGCAATCACCAGCACCGCCGGTTCGAAAGGATCGTCCTCGTGCATGCGGCGCGGCCACTGGATCTTTTCCGGGCGCGAGCGGCCGGCAAGCCGCGGCCCGGCAATTTCTTCCCATGACTGGACCAGTCCGATCGACATACCGGCCCGTTTGCGCAGCACTGGGTCGAGGATCTCGGTTGCGAGATCGCTCACCGGAACGGGATTGCCGAAGGGCCTTTTCCCTGCCATGTGCGTTCTCCAGCTTCAGCACTAATGGATTAGGGCCGACCCTCGATCAATGGCACTGCACGACCAGACCCGCAAGGCCGTATCCGGAGACAATGTCGAGATCGCCTCCCGGCTGCTTGCCTGGTACGACGCGCATCACCGCGACTTGCCCTGGCGCGTTTCACCGCGCGCGCTGGCGGGCGGGGCGCGGCCCGATCCCTATCTGGTCTGGCTTTCCGAGGTGATGCTGCAGCAAACCACGGTCGAGGCGGTAAAATCCTATTTTCGGGCGTTCGTGCAGAAATGGCCAACGGTCCAGGCGCTGGCGGCGGCACCGACCGAAGACGTCATGAAGGCCTGGGCCGGGCTCGGCTATTATTCCCGCGCCCGTAACCTCAAAGCCTGTGCCGATCTCGTCGCGCGGCAAGGCGGCCGCTTTCCGGACAGCGAGTCCGCCTTGAAGGAACTGCCCGGCATCGGCGCCTATACGGCGGCGGCGATCGCAGCGATCGCCTTCGACCGACCAGTCGCGGTCGTCGACGGCAATGTCGAACGGGTCGTCTCACGGCTGTTTTCGATCGCCACGCCGCTGGGCGAGGCCAAGGGCGAGATACGCGGCCAGGTCGAGCACATGGTTCCCCCGACAAGGCCCGGCGACTTCGCGCAGGCGATGATGGACCTGGGCGCGACGATCTGCACGCCGCGACGGCCCCGCTGCATGCTCTGCCCCGTTCGCGAGAATTGCAGCGCCACGATCTCGGGCGACCCCGAACGCTTTCCGGTCCGCCTGCCCAAGGCCGAAAGACCCTTACGCCGCGGTGCCGCCTTCGTTGCCGTCAGGTGCGACGGCGCCATCCTTCTGCGCAAGCGCGCGGACAAAGGCCTGCTCGGCGGCATGACTGAGGTGCCGACGACCGGCTGGACGGCGCGCATAGACGGCGCCACCACGGAAGCGGCAGCCCCCTTCGCCGGCAACTGGCGGCAGGCCGGACGCATCGGCCATGTCTTCACCCATTTTGCGCTTGAACTCGACGTGTTCAAGGCGGACACCGACAGTGCCGCCCCGGTCGGGCATTTCTGGTCGCTGGCCCATGAAATTTCCGGGGAAGCGCTGCCGAGCGTCATGAAAAAGGTAATCGAAGCGGCGATACCGGGCGCGACGAAAAAGCAGCGGCCGCGTTGAAAGAGAGAAGAATGACTGAAATCCGCCACATCGTTTTCGACATCGGCAAAGTGCTGATCCACTATGATCCGAACCTGCCCTTCAGCCGCTTGATCCCCGATCCCGACGAACGGAAATGGTTCTTCGACAATGTCTGCACGCATGATTGGAACATCGAGCAGGACCGCGGCCGCAGCTGGGAAGAGGCCGAAGCGCTGGCGATCGCGCAATATCCCGAGCACGCCGAAAACATCCGCAATTTCCGCCGGCACTGGCACGAGATGGTGCCTCACGCCTATGAGGACAGCGTCGCCATCATGATCGGCCTGATCGACAGCGGCCATGACGTGACGATGCTCACCAATTTCGCTGCAGATACGCTCGCCGAGGCCCGCGAGCGCTTCGATTTCCTCAATCGGCCGCGCGGCGTCACCGTTTCCGGCGACATCCGCCAGATCAAGCCGGATCGCGCCATCTATGACCACCACGTCGCCGCGTTCAGCCTCGAACCGTCAGCGACGCTGTTCATCGACGACAGCCCGAAGAACGTCGATGGCGCCAAGGCGGCGGGCTGGCAGTCGGTGCTGTTCACCGATGCAAGGACGCTCAGGGCGGACCTTGAGCGTCTTGGGATCAAAGTGTGATTTGAATCGGCTCCAGGAGTTGGTTGAGCCTTCGCATTAACCGATCTGTCGCAACTCGGAAGCCGTCAGGCGCCCGCCCGCTCCATGCCTAGCCGAGCAATGCGGCGAAGCTCGTCGATCGGGGTCAGGCCGCCGCTGCGCTCATAATGCCAGAAGGTCCATCCGTTGCAGGCGTCCAGCCCCTGCACCTCGGCGCCGATCTTGTGGATCGACCCGGCACTGTCGCCGATGGCCAGCGTGCCGTCGGCGCGCACTTTTGCCGCCCAGCGCTTCTTGGCGTCGTAGAGCGTGGCGCCTGGCGCCACCAAGCCATTGTCGAGAAGCGTGACGAATGCGACGCGCGGCTCAGCCCGCTTGCCGGTCAGTACCGTCAAGTTGGCGCCTTCCAGCGGCCGGACCGCATCGATACGTTCCATGGCGGCATCGATATAGGTTTGTTCGCGCTCGATGCCGACGAAGTGGCGGCCAAGCCGCTTGGCCACAGCCCCGGTGGTGCCTGAACCGAAGAACGGGTCGAGCACGATGTCGCCCGGCCTGGTCGATGCCGTCATGATGCGGGCAAGCAACGCTTCCGGCTTCTGCGTCGGATGCAATTTGTCACCATTGTCGTTCTTCAGGCGCTCGCCGCCGGTGCAGATCGGAAACAGCCAGTCCGAGCGCATCTGGACGTCGTCGTTCGATGCCTTCAGCGCCTCGTAGTTGAAAGTGTAGCCCTTGCCCTTCTGGTCGCGCGATGCCCAGATCATCGTCTCATGCGCGTTCTGGAAACGGCGGCCACGGAAATTGGGCATTGGATTGGTCTTGCGCCAGACGACGTCGTTGAGGATCCAGAAGCCCAGGTCCTGCATCTTTGCCCCGACCCTGAAAATATTGTGGTAGGAGCCGATAACCCAGATCGTGCCGTTGGGCTTCAACACACGGCGCGCCGCCAGCAGCCAGGCGCGGGTGAAGGCGTCGTAGGCCTCAAAACTGTCGAACTGGTCCCAATGGTCGTCGACGGCATCGACCTTGGATTGGTCGGGCCGGTGCAGATCGCCATCGAGCTGCAAATTATAGGGCGGATCGGCGAAGATCACGTCGATCGACTTTTCCGGCAGCCGTTCGAGCGCGGCGACGCAGTCGCCCTTCAGGATCGTATCCAGCCACTCGGATTGCTGGGGAGCATCGGAAAGCTCGTCGAGAAGACGCACGGCAGACATTGTGACACCCAAGGCACGCGTTACTGTTTACTGTCCGTTATGGTTACCGATCAGCGTAAATATTCAGTGAAGCAGCCCGCCGAATTTGCGAAGCACGGCCTGTTGGTGTATGCCGCGCCGCCTGAGCCGTTTGGACCAAAGGGCCTCGGCATTCCCCTCATCCCGCTTTCCGGATCACCATGCCTCAGCCAGACCTTGTCATCTTCGATTGCGACGGCGTGCTCGTCGATTCCGAAATCATCGCCGCGCGGATCGATGCCGAGCTGTTGACCTCGGCCGGCTACGAGATATCGGCCGAGGAGATTTCCGAGGTCTATGCCGGGTTGACTTTCAAGGACATCATGATGCGGGTCGAGGAAAAGTCCCGGATCCCGTTCCAGGCCTCGCTGATCGACAAGGAGGAACAGCTGGTCGATCGTAGGCTGCGCAGCGACGTGCGTGCCATCGACGGGGCGCACGAGGCTGTCGCCGCGGTAGCAGTGCCGCGCTGCGTCTGTTCGAATTCGCGCTCGGAGCGGATCGAATTCATGCTGGAGAAGGTGCAGCTTTTGCCGTTCTTTGCCGGCCGTATCTTTTCCTCGCTGGAAACTCCGACCGGGAAAACCAAGCCGGCGCCGGACGTGTTTCGGTTCGCCGCGGAAAAGCTCAAGGCCGATCCTGCGAACACATTTGTCATCGAGGATTCGGTGCATGGCGTCACCGGCGCCAAGACGGCGGGAATGCGCGTCATCGGCTTCACCGGCGCGGCGCACAGCTATCCCGGCCACGCCGATGCGCTGACCGAGGCCGGCGCGGAAACGGTCATCCGCCGCTGGGCGGAGCTGAAAAGCGTGATCGCCGCGCTGTCGGAATGGTCGGCGGACGCCTGAGAGGCCGCCTCCAACCGCCGTGGCACGAATGCAGCGGCTTAGTTGGTCGCGGCGGCTTTCTTCTTCCTCGGCTTGTCTGTCGCTACTTTCGGAGCGCCCTCGTCATACCCGGCATATGCCTGGTAGTCCTTCGCCGTCGGCTCCGGAACGACGACGCTGGAATCGGTGAAGACGAACTGCGTGGCACTCGAAGGATCGGTAACCTGGACCTGATAGGAGTGAAGCTGCGAATAGAGAACTTCGGTGCCGTGCATCACCGCGATGCGGATCGGCATGGTGATGGTCCCGGGGGTGAACATCGGGCCAGGCACGACCTTGCCGGCGACGGCTATCTTCATCGACAAGGAGCCGTTGGCGCGGCTGCAGTCGCGGGTCACATCGGTGATCGAAGCCTGATAGATGATCTTGGCGGAATCGTCCGGCTGATCGACGCCTGCCGCGTCCACTGCCGGCTGGGCGGCTTCCTCGGCGGCAACATCGGGTTTTTTCTTCGGCTTCGGACCGCTCTTGGCGTAGGTATTGAAGAAGGCGGTGCCGTCACGCAACGTCACTTTCGGGCAATAGGCCTGCAACTGGCTGGAAAGCACCTTTGGATCGGGTGGCGGTGGCGGCGTCGCATCCTTTTTGCCGAAGCCGAGAATTCCATTGTCGCTCGATTGGCAACCTGCGGCGGCAAGCATAAAGCCGGTGAGCGCCACACCCGCGACAAAACGACCATTGAATGAATGAAACGCCATGAACTGCACTTCCCTCTCGCAAAGCCGGTAACGTATATCAACCGCGCGGCAAAAATGCGACTGATCCAGCGCAGAAATCCACCACCTCGCGGCGGGCGAAAATTCCCGGCAGCAATGGAAACGTGACGATGCAATATGTGAGTACCCGCGGGGAAGCGCCCGCGCTTGGATTTTCCGACGCGGTGCTGGCCGGACTGGCGCGCGACGGCGGGCTCTACCTGCCGAGCGCCTGGCCGCATTTTTCCGCAGCCGAGATCCGCGCCATGCGCGGCCTTGCCTATCCCGATCTTGCCATCCGCGTGCTGTCGCCGTTCCTCGGCGGCGAGATCGCGGCGCCGGTGTTCGAACGGCTGGTGCGCGAAGCCTATGCAACCTTCCGCCATGAGGCCGTCTGCCCGCTGGTGCAGACCGGGCCGAACAGCTTCGTGCTCGAGCTCTTCCACGGCCCGACGCTCGCTTTCAAGGACGTGGCGATGCAGCTTCTTGCACGGCTGATGGACCATGTGCTGGCCGAGCGTGACCAGCGCGCCACCATTGTCGGCGCCACCTCCGGCGACACCGGAGGGGCCGCCATCGATGCCTTTGCCGGGCGCAACCGCACCGACATCTTCGTGCTTTTCCCGCACGGCCGCGTCTCGCCGGTACAGCAGCGGCAGATGACGACCTCGACCGCCGCAAACGTCCATGCGTTGGCGATCGAAGGCAATTTCGACGACTGCCAGAGCCTGGTAAAGGACATGTTCAACGACCACGGTTTTCGTGACCGGGTATCGCTGTCCGGCGTCAACTCGATCAACTGGGCCCGCATCATGGCCCAGATCGTCTATTATTTCTCCTCCGCGCTGTCGCTCGGCGCGCCCGACAGGCCGGTTTCCTTCACCGTGCCGACCGGCAATTTCGGCGACATCTTCGCCGGCTATGCCGCCAAGAAGATGGGGCTGCCGATCGAACGGCTGATCATCGCCACCAACGACAACGATATTCTGGCGCGCACGCTGGCGACCGGCGAATACCGCATGAAGGGGGTCTTTTCGACCACGTCCCCCTCGATGGACATCCAGGTGTCTTCGAACTTCGAACGCTTGCTGTTCGAAGCGTCCGGCCGCGATGCCTCGACCGTGCGGCGCTACATGAACGGGCTCAAGCAGTCCGGCGCCTTCACCATCGAGGCCGGCGAAATCGCCAAGATCCGCTCCGAATTCGACGCCGGCCGCGCCACCATGGACGAGGTCGCCGCCACCATCCGCACCACACTTGCGGCGAGCGGCTATCTGCTCGACCCGCATACCGCCGCGGCCGTGCATGTGGCCGCCGGCAAGGGTGCGGGTGAGGTGCCGATGGTGGTGCTGGGCACTGCGCACCCGGCAAAGTTTCCCGCCGCCGTCGAAGCCGCCAGCGGCGTGTCGCCTGCCCTGCCTGCATGGCTAGGCGGGTTGATGAGCGCCGAGGAAAAATACACGGTACTTCCATCCGACCTGAAAATGGTGGAAGATTATCTCGGCCGCCACACGCGGGCCGCGCGTTAGGGAGTAATTGCCATATGGGTGTTGAGGTAAGCCGTCTGTCGAACGGCCTGACAGTCGCCACCGAAACCCTTCCAAGCCTCGAATCTGTTGCCCTTGGCGCCTGGGTTAAGTCGGGCGCACGCAACGAGCGTGACGAAGAGCACGGAATGGCGCACTTGCTCGAGCACATGGCTTTCAAGGGCACCAGTCGGCGAAGCGCCTTCGAGATCGCCTCGGAGATCGAGGACGTCGGCGGCGAGATCAATGCCGCCACCAGCGTCGAGACGACCTCCTATTATGCAAGGGTTCTGAGCGACGACGTGCCGCTGGCCGTCGATATCCTTTCCGACATCCTGCAGGAATCCGAATTCGATCCGCAGGAGTTGGAACGAGAGCAGCATGTGATTCTGCAGGAGATCGGCGCCGCGCACGATGCGCCCGACGACGTCGTTTTCGATCACTTTACCGAGACCGCCTTCCGCCACCAGACTATCGGCCGCTCGATTCTTGGCACGCCGGAGACCGTCAAATCCTTCACTTCGAAGCAGTTGCACGACTTCATCGAACGACAGTACGGCGCCGAGAACATGGTGATCGTGGCGGCCGGCGATATCAAGCACGACGATTTCGTGCGGGAGGTCGAAAAGCGTCTCGGCAGCTTCCGCGGCAAGGCCGACGGCACCATCCCGCAATATGCGCAGTACGTCGGCGGCGATTTTCGCGAGGACCGCGACCTGATGGACGCCCAGATCGTGCTGGGTTTCGAGGGCCGCGCCTATCACGTCCGCGATTTCTATGCCTCCCAGGTCCTGTCGATGATCCTGGGCGGCGGCATGTCGTCGCGACTTTTCCAGGAAGTCCGCGAAAAACGCGGCCTGTGCTATTCGGTCTATGCCTTCCATTGGGGTTTTTCCGACACGGGCGTCTTCGGGGTCCATGCGGCGACCGGACAAAGCGATATTGCCGAGCTGGTGCCTGTGATCATCGACGAGCTGCAAAAGGCCGGTGAAAACATCCTGCAGGAGGAGCTCGACCGGGCGCGTGCGCAGTACCGCGCCGGGCTGATCATGTCGGCCGAGAGCCCGGCCAGCCGCGCCTCGCAGATCGCCAGGCAGTTGCTTCTGTTCGGCAGGCCGATCGCCAAGGAAGAGTTGATGGAGCGGCTGTCGGCGCTGACGGTCGAGCGGCTGACGGACCTGTCGTCGCGGCTTTTTTCGACCAAGCCGACGCTTACAGCCGTCGGGCCGGTGGGTACGCTCGCGCCCTATGAGGCGATCCTCGATTCGCTTTCGGGCACGCAGACCACTGCCCGCAAGCTCGCCGTCTAAGCCTACTCGAGCGTCGTGTTCGCGCTCCCTTTCTTTCGCCGCGACCTGCCGGCACTGAAGGGCGAGCTTGTCACGCTGCGCGTACCGCTGACCAACGACTATCGCGAGTGGTCGGTGCTGCGCAGTGAAAGCCGCGCCTTCCTTGAGCCGTGGGAGCCGCGATGGACCCCTGACGAACTCGACCGCACGGCGTGGCGGCATCGTATCGGGCGCTACCGCGAGGACTACGCGCAGGGGACGGCGATCGCCTTCTTCATCTTCGAGAAAAGCAGCGGCAAGCTGGCCGGCGGTATCACCCTCGGCAATATCCGCCACGGGGTCGCCCAAAGCGGCCATATCGGCTACTGGATCGGCGAGCGCTTCAGCGGACGCGGCCTGATGACCGATGCCGTCAAAGTGGTGACGCGTTTCGCCTTCGAAACGCTGCGATTGCACCGGATCGAAGCTGCCTGTATCCCCGATAACGCCCGGTCGATCCGCGTGCTTGAAAAAGCCGGATTCCGGCGCGAAGGACTGCTACGATCCTATCTCAGGATCAACGGCATCTGGCAGGACCATTACCTATACGCCCGAATCGCGGACGATCCGCCGGGCGTTGGAACAAAGGGCTGATTTTGACGAATTTTCTGCGCAAGGGGTCGCTGCTTGCCTTTATGCTAGCGGCAATCGTCACGCTCTGCGCGGGATCCTCGGCGTTTGCCGTAGAACCGATCAAGATCGCCCGCGACGACGTTGCGCTCGATCTTTCGGGGGCCGTCTTGATCTACCGGAACCAGGGCGAGAATTTTCAGGTGTCGACCGCGCCAGGCCCGGACGGCATCGTGCGGCGCATCGAGGTCGAGGCAAATGATGCGCGCTCGAGCGGTGACTGGGCGGTGTTCGCGCTGGCCAATACCACCGACCAGCAGCTCGACAGGCTGATTGTCGCACCGCATTTCCGGCTGGTGAATTCCGGCCTGTTCTGGCCGGATCTCGGCTCGACCCGTATCGCCGCGATCACGCCCAGCGAAGGCTTTGCGCTCGACCGCCAGACCAGCCCCGACGCCGACGTCTTCCGGGTGACGTTGAACCCGGGAACGGTGATTACCTTCATCGCCGAGCTCGCCTCGCCCAAGCTGCCGCAGGTCTATCTGTGGGACCCTGAATCCTACAAGGACTCGGTCAATTCCTACACGCTGTTTCGTGGCATCGTCATCGGCATTGCCGGCCTGCTGGCGCTGTTCCTGACCATCCTTTTCGTCGTCAAGGGGACCTCGATGTTCCCGGCAACGGCGGCCCTAGCGTGGGCGGTGCTTGCCTATATCTGCGTCGATTTCGGCTTTCTCAACAAGATCATAGAGATCTCACCGGGCAATGAGCAGATGTGGCGCGCCGGAACGGAGGTGGCGCTCGCGGCGACCTTCGTGGTGTTCCTGTTTGCCTATCTCAACCTCAACCGGTGGCACGGCCATTTCAGCTACGGCGCGCTGGTCTGGATTCTCGGGCTGGTGCTGATCGCCGGTGTCGCCATCATCGATCCGGCGGTTGCCGCCGGCATTGCCAGGCTGTCCTTCGCCGCCACCGCGCTGACCGGGCTCGGCCTGATCATCTTCCTCGGTATCCGTGGTTACGACCGCGCCATCATGCTGGTGCCCAGTTGGGTGATGGTTCTGCTGTGGCTATGCGGATCGTGGATGGCGATCACCGGCATGCTGGACAACGATATCGCTCAGCCGGCGCTGGGCGGCGGGCTGATCCTCATCATCCTGCTGATCGGCTTCACGGTGATGCAGCACGCTTTTGCCGGCGGCGCCCTGCATCAGGGCCTGTTCTCCGATCTCGAGCGCCAGGCGCTGGCGGTTGCCGGATCGGGCGATACCGTGTGGGACTGGGACGTGCTGCGCGACCGCGTCGTCACTCGTCCCGACGTCAGCATTCAGCTCGGCCTTGCCCCCAACAGTCTCGGCGGGCCCGCCCGCAACTGGCTGCCGGTGCTGCATGCCGACGACCGCGACACGTTTCGCACGACGCTCGACGTGGTGCTCGAGCACCGGCGCGGCCGGGTGTCGCAAAACTTCCGCCTGCGCGGCGCCGACGGGCACTATCACTGGTTTTCGCTGCGCGCCCGGCCGGTGATCGGCTCGGACGGCGAGGTCATCCGCTGCGTCGGCACCATGGTCGACGTGACGGAGCAGAAGAAGTCCGAGGAACGGCTGCTGCATGACGCCGTGCACGACAATCTGACCGGCCTGCCCAACCGCGAGCTGTTCATGAACCGGCTGGAGGCGATCATTTCGATCGCCCGCACCGAAGAGAAGGTGCGCCCGACCGTCTTCGTCATCGACATCGACCGCTTCAAGCAGGTCAATGACGGGCTCGGCATCTCGGCCGGCGATACCATCCTTTTGACCATCGCGCGGCGGCTGCACCGACTGCTCAAGCCGAAGGATTCGCTGTCGCGCTTTGCCGGCGACCAGTTCGCGCTGATGCTTTTGTCGGAGCAAGATCCGGCTCGCATCGCGGGCATTGCCGATGCCATCAAGCACGCCATCAACAACCCGATCACCTTCGCCAAGCGCGAGATCGTGCTGACCGCCTCGATCGGGCTGATCACCTGGACCGCCACGCAGACCTCAGCCGAGGACATGGTCAAGGATGCCGAGCTTGCCATGCATCAGGCCAAGCGCTTCGGCGGCGACCGGATCGAGCCATTCCGTCCCGCCTTCCGCACCGTCGGCACCGACCGGCTGCAGTTCGAGTCCGATCTGCGCCGCGCCATCGAACGACGCGAATTCACGCTTGCCTACCAGCCGATCGTGCGGCTGGAGGACGGCAGCGTCGCAGGCTTCGAAGCGCTGCTGCGCTGGGACCATCCGCGTCGCGGCATGATCCCGCCGGCGGATTTCATTCCGGTCGCCGAAAACTGCGGCCTGATCGTGCAGCTTGGGCTGTTCGCCATGCAACAGGCTGCCGAAGACCTGGCGGGATGGCAAAAGCAGATCGGCGATGCGCCGCTGTCGGTCTCGGTCAATCTGTCCAGCCGTCAGCTCATCCGCCGCGACCTGGTCAGCGACGTCCGCTCGGTGATCGCGCGAGCCAACCTGAAACCGCGCTGCTTCCGGCTCGAACTCACCGAATCGCTGGTGATGGACAATCCCGAGCAGACCGCCCATGTGCTGACCAAGCTGAAGCAGCTTGGCATCGGCCTGTCGCTGGATGATTTCGGCACCGGCTATTCATCGCTGGCCTATCTGACGCGCTTTCCGTTCGACACCATCAAAATCGACAAGAGCTTCGTCGACGACGCGACGCCGAAACGTGCGGTGCTGCTCAAATCCATGGTCAATATGGCGCATGAACTCGGCCTGTCGGTTGTCGCCGAAGGCATTTCGGACGAGAGCGATGCGCTGGAGTTGCGGCAGATGGGCTGCGAGTACGTGCAGAGCTTCATGTTCGGCGCGCCGATGCCGGGCGACCAGGTGCTGAAGACGCTGAAGGAACAGTATCCGTTGACCCAAGCGTGACAAGTTTCAGGACGTAATGAGGTTCAGGCGTGACCGGCAGCCAGGCTGAGATGCGCGAGATCAATGCCGATCGAGGCGAGGATCCGGTCATATTTGCGATCGATGTCGGCGTCGAACAGAAGCTCGGCACTTGCCGGGCAAGTCAGCCAGCCATTCTCGACGATCTCGTTTTCAAGCTGGCCCGCACCCCAGCCGGCATAGCCGAGCGCCATCAGAGCCTGCCGGGGTCCGCGGCCGGAGGAGATGGCGCGCAATATGTCGACGGTCGCGGTCAGACAGACATCGTCGGACACGGCGAGCGAGGATTCCACCCGGTAGTCGCCCGAATGCAGAACGAAGCCGCGGCTACGATCCACCGGTCCGCCATTGCGCACGACGAAGTCGCGCGCCGGCGGCGGCAGGCGAATTGCCTCCAGCTCGTTCATGATGCCGAGTTGCACGAGCAGGTCCGGAAACAGCATCTGCTGCGTCTGGTTGATGATCAGCCCCATCGCGCCTTCGTCGCTGTGCGCGCAAATGTAGATGACGGAGCGCGTGAAGCGGTCGTCCTTCATGCCGGGCATGGCAATCAGGAACTGGTCGTCGAGAACGCCGGGTCCTGCGGCCGTCCTTTTATGGCGCAACAAATCCATGGCCACAGCGTAACGCGTTTCCGGGGCGTCGAAAAGATGGGCGGCGCCCGATTTGATCAGGCTCGTAAATCGAAGGTCACGCAAATATGATGCCGGCGGCGTCATGAAATCATTGTGCGGCCATCAACAGACGATCAAATCATTGCCATGCAAATCTTGAAAATCCTGCTGCTTGGCGTGGCCATTGGATCGGCGACCGGCCTCCCCGCCTCAGCCTCCTCATCGGCCTGGTACAATAGCGAAGGCGGCAGGGTGCGGCTGGTGACGAGCGGCAAGGCCGATGAGGCCGGGCGTCTCCAGGGCGTCCTCGACATTGCGCTGAAGCCCGGCTGGAAGACCTATTGGCGCGATCCGGGCGATGCGGGCGTGCCGCCACAGATCGACGTCTCGGCCAGCACCAACATTGCCGACGCGACGCTTTCGTTTCCGCCGCCGCAGCGCCATGACGACGGCTATGGCAAATGGGCCGGCTACGACCACCCGGTTTCGTTGCCGGTGACGTTTACGCTTGCCGCGCCCGGCCAGCCGGCCGTCATCGATGCGGACATTTTCCTCGGCATCTGCGAAACCATCTGCATCCCGGTGCAGACAAGGCTGACCGTCGATCCCGGCGCCGATCCGGACAACGCCGAGGACGCGGCACTGGTCAAGGCAGGCCTTGCCACCCTGCCCGCCACGGCAACGCCCGATTTCGGCATAAACGTACTGCCGGGCGACCACGAAACGCTGATTGTCGAAGCGAGCTTTCCGGGCAGCCCCGAGGGCGCCGACTTCTTCGTTGCCGGCGAACGCGACTACATGTTCGGTGCCCCGGCACGCACCGAAAAGGATGGCAAGCTCATCTTTACTGTGCCGATCCTCGACAGGCCGTCGACAACGCCAACCGATGGCGGCCTGCACTACACGCTGACAAGTGCCGCAGGCGCGGTCGAAGGCCTGTTGCCATTCCCGTGATGCCAACGTCTGGACGGTTGCCGGGCGCGCCTTAATTCGCTATCGCAAGGACACTCCCTTCCATTTCCAAGCGAGGACCATCATGACGATCTCCGTTGGCGACAAACTGCCCGATGCGACCTTCAAGACAATGACCGCCGACGGTGCAAAGCCGATAACGACGGGCGAGCTATTCTCAGGAAAGAAGGTCGTGCTGTTTGGCGTTCCAGGCGCCTTCACGCCGACCTGCAGCAACAATCATCTGCCCGGCTACCTGGACAATTACGACGCCATCCTGGCGCGCGGCGTCGACACTATCGCCGTTGTCTCGGTCAACGATGTTCACGTTATGGGGGCCTGGGCCCGCTTCAGCGGCGGTGAAGGCAAAATCCTTTATCTTGCCGATGGCAATGGCGATTTCGCCAAATCCGTCGGCCTCGACGCCGACCTCTCCAGCGGCGGCATGGGGCTACGCTCGAAGCGTTTTTCGATGATCGTCGATGACGGCAAGGTCACCGCACTCAATGTCGAGACAAAGCCCGGCGTCGACGAATCCGGTGCGGCTCACATTCTCGGACAGCTTTCCGTCCTGGCGACAGCCTAGGCCAGGCACGGCAAAGGGCGCCTTCGAGCGCTCAACGTCCAAAGGACGCTGACTTTTGCATCGGCGCATGATCCTTCCGAAAGCCGACCCGGTTTTTCGGGACCATGCGTCGGCCCTTCGGGACTGCTTGCTTCTGGGGACCTCGATTATGTCTGACATCGTCTGGCGCAGCGTCGCGATCGGCATCGGCGCAACCGCGCTTATGGATGTCTGGGCGATTTTCCTGAACAAGGCGTTTGCTCAGCCGCGGCCGAACTGGGGGCTGGTCGGCCGCTGGGTCTGGCATCTCAGGGAAGGCAAGGTCTTCCATGACGACATTGGCGAGGCCTCTCCCTACCCGCATGAATCAGTACTTGGCTGGGCCTTTCATTATGCTGTCGGCATCGTCTACGGCGTCATACTGGTCGTGCTGGCCGGAACGGCCTGGCTCACCGCGCCGACCTTCCTGCCGGCTTTTATGCTCGGCATCGTCACCGTCGGCGCCGGGTGGTTTCTGCTGGCGCCCGGCATGGGCGCCGGCTGGGCCGCTTCGAAGCGGCCCAATCCGATGCAGGTCCGCGCCCTCAATCTTGTGTCGCATACGGTGTTTGCCATCGGACTGTTCGGCACCGCTCTTCTGATCCGCTGACACGCCAGTTCAACCGGATCAATAACTCTGGGTCGAGCGCCGAACCTTCTTGGCCGCCGATTGCCTGGAGTGGGTGCCTTCCTCCGGCGGCACGGACGCGAGCACGGGCTTCGCCGACTTCGTCTTGAATGGCGCCATGCCGAGCCGCGCCAATTCGTCGGCGCGCTCGTTCTCGGGATGGCCGGCGTGGCCCTTGACCCAATGCCAGGTGACCTGGTGGCGGTTGCGCGCAGCGTCGAGCTGCTGCCACAGCTCGGCATTCTTCACCGGCTGCCTGGCGGCCGTCTTCCAGCCGTTGCGCTTCCAGCCGTCGATCCAGCCGAAAATGCCGTCCTTGACGTAGTTGCTGTCGGTATAAAGGTCGACGACGCAAGGCTCCTTGAGCGCATTGAGCGCCGAGATGGCCGCCAACAATTCCATGCGGTTGTTGGTGGTCAGAGCCTCGCCACCATGGAGCTCCTTGATTGCGCCGTTGAAGCGCAGGATTGCGCCCCAGCCGCCAGGCCCGGGATTGCCCGAACAGGCACCATCGGTGAAGATTTCAACGCGCTTGGTCATGTCAGTCCATATTCGGAAGGAGAGTTGATCGCCCGGTGGAAGCGCATCCGGCGGATATACTCGGTCGGGTCGCGTTTCATCACCAGGCCGCCGTCCGGGACCGTCAGCCAGTCGTAGAGCCGGGTCAGCATGAAGCGCAGCGCCGAACCGCGCGCCAGCATCGGCAGCGCAGCTTTCTCGTCACTGCTCAACGGCCGCACGCTTTGGTAGCCGGCAAGCAGCGCCGTGCCCTTGGTCAGATTGAAGGAAAAATCCTTCTCGAAGCACCAGGCGTTCAGGCACGTGGCAACGTCATAGGCATAGAGGTCGTTGCAGGCGAAATAGAAGTCGATCAGCCCGGACAGTTTCTCGCCGAGGAAAAACACATTGTCCGGGAAAAGATCAGCATGGATGATGCCTTGCGGCAGATCGTTCGGCCAGTTCCGCTCGAAATCGGCGAAATCGGCATCGACCTCGGCCGCCAGTCCCGGCTCGACCTCGTCGGCGCGGGCGCGGGCGGCATTCCACAGCTTGCGCCAGCCATCGATGGCAAGGGCGTTGGGGCGGGTCATCGGAAAATCCGCGCCGGCGAGATGCAGTGCCGCCAGCGCCTTGCCGACCTCGCCGCAATGTGCAGCCGTCGGCCGCCGCAGCGACAGGCCTTCGAGAAAGGTGATGATGACCGCCGGCCGGCCGGCAAGTGTTCCGATCACGCCGCCATCATGTGCGGTGACCGGGAGCGGACACGAAATGCCCTTTCTGGCGAGGTGGGCCATGAGGCCGAGAAAGAACGGCAGGTCAGCCTTGTCGACGCGCTTCTCGTAAAGCGTCAGGATGTAGGAGCCGCTGCTGGTGTGCAGCAGAAAATTCGAGTTTTCGGTGCCTTCGGCGATGCCCTTGTAGGACAAGAGGTCGCCGACCGGATAGTTCCTGAGGAATGCGCCGAGCTCGCCCTCGTTGACGTCGGTGTAAACCGCCATCGTTGCTACGCGGCCCCGTTGACGAAGGCCATGTCGGCAGCCGTCAGTTCGACATCGCGCAACACCCGCATCACCGGAAAGTCCTCCGTCTCCGTCGCCGTCACGGCCAGCTCGATGGTCACGTCGAAGCGCTGCCTGAACGCATCGACGATCTCGTCGACGATGATCTCCGGCGCCGAGGCGCCCGCCGACAGGCCGAGCGTCGAAATGCCGGCAATCTCATTCCACGGAATTTCGGAGGCGCGCTGCACGAGAAGCGACATCGAGGCGCCGGCGCGCTCGGCCACTTCGACCAGGCGCCGCGAGTTGGACGAGTTAGGTGCGCCGACAACCAGGAAGAGATCGGCGCCGGCCGCTGTTTCCTTGACCGCTTCCTGGCGATTGGTGGTGGCATAACAGATCGATTCCGCCGCCGGCGCGTGCAGCTCGGGAAAACGCTGCTGCAGGGCGCGGATGATACCGGCGGTATCCTCGACCGACAGCGTCGTCTGGGTGACGAAGCCGAGCGCTTGTGGGTCTGCGGGCACGAAGCTTGCGGCGTCGGCCTCGGTCTCGATCAGAGTTGCCGCGCCGTCCGGCAACTGGCCCATTGTGCCGATCACCTCCGGATGCCCGGCATGGCCGATCAAGAGCACGTGGCGGCCAAGCCGCTGATGGCGCATCGCCTGCTTGTGGACTTTCGAGACCAGCGGGCAAGTCGCGTCGAGATAGAACAGGTTGCGGGACTGGGCGTCGGCCGGCACCGATTTCGGCACGCCATGCGCCGAAAAGACGACCGGGCTCTGGCGATGCTCGGGCGGGATCTCGGAGAGCTCCTCGATGAACACCGCGCCGAGGCTTTGCAGCCCTTCGACGACGTAGCGGTTGTGCACGATCTCGTGGCGGACATAGACCGGCGCGCCGTATTTCTTCAGCGCCAGCACGACGATCTGGATGGCACGGTCAACGCCCGCACAGAAACCGCGGGGCTGGCAGAGCCGGATGGTCAGCGGCGGCTTTGTGTGAAGCATGATTGCATCTTACGCTGATTGTGGGCCGGTTGATCGGACTATGACTTCTGAGCTCAAGGCGCGAAATGAGGTGCGCGGCCCTGCCCTGTCAAGGGTAGTGGCGGCGATCATTGGTCTTTCGCCGGGCGGCGGAGCCAGGAGATCAGGACGCCGGCAAGGGCGGCGGCAAGGCCGTACCAGGTTATCGCATATTGCAGATGGCTGTTCGGCAGGTCGATGACGGTGACACCGCCAACCGGCAGCCCGCCGGGGTTGGGCGTGGCGTTCGCATCGATGAAGATCGGCACCAGCGCCGCACCTGTCGGCAGGCCGGCGCTCGAGGCCATCGCGTCACGGTCCTTCCAGTAGAAGATGTTCTTCTGCGGGTCATTGTCGGGAAGCATCATCGAGGGCTTGGCCGGCAGCGGGTTGCGGGCGAGCCCCGTCACCGTCACTTTGCCCATTACCTGCCCCTGCGGCCGCTTGGCTGGATCCTTGAAATCGTAGGGCACGAAGCCGCGGTTGATCAGCACGAAACGGCCATCGTCGAGCTGCAGCGGCGTGAAAACGTCGAAACCGGACTGGCCTTCCCAGGTGGCGAGGAAATGCCGCTCGTCTTGATGCAGGAAAGTGCCGGTCACTATCACCGGCGTGTAGTCCACGTCGCCGGCGGCAGCAAACCGCTTTTCGACCTCGGCCAATGGCACGGGCGCCGAATGCGTGCGCTGGTCGATCGTCTGGAGAAGGCCCTCTTTCCAGTGCAGGCGCTGAACCTGCCAGGTGCCGAGCGCCAGCAGGATCAAAAACACGACGATACCCAGGCCGAGCGCCAATGCGCGCTTGGGCCGCGACCGGCCGGCCACCGAACCTGATGCCTCGCTCATTCGCCGCGGTCCAGCCGGCCCTCGGCCGCCTTGTTGCGGTATTGCAGCGTCAGCAGCACGCCCTTGATCAGCCGGAGCGCCGCCAGGCAAAGCACCAGCGTCAGCGGAATCCACAGCAGCAGATGCAGCCAAAGCGGTGGATTGAGCGTCACCTCCATCCACAACGCCAGGCCGACGACGATGAAGCCGATGATCAGGATAACGAACACCGCCGGCCCGTCACCAGCATCGGCGAAAGAATAATCGAGGCCGCAATTGCTGCAGCGATTGCCGACCGTGAGGAACCCGGAGAACAGCTTGCCCTCGCCACAGCGGGGGCAGCGGCCATGCAAGCCGGCCGAGATCGGATCGATTGGTGGCCAGATCGCCTTGTCGTCGCTCATGGGATCATCCTAGGAGCATTTGCCGCAAAAGATAAGGCGGCCACGTCGCCGCAGCCGCCTTGTCGATTTCCTCAGTTCGATCTCAGTGCGGTTCGATCATCGCGCCGTTCGATGCCCAGACGTAGATCGAGGCAAACAGGAACAGCCACACCACGTCCACGAAGTGCCAGTACCAGGCGGCGGCCTCGAAGCCGAAATGCTGCTTGGGCGTGAAATCGCCCTTTATGGCGCGGATCAGGCAGACCAACAGGAAGATCGTGCCGATGATGACGTGGAAACCATGGAAGCCGGTCGCCATGAAGAAGGTGGCGCCGTAGATCGAATCCCTGAAGCCGAACGGCGCGTGCATGTACTCGTAGGCCTGCACCATCGTGAACAGCATGCCGAGGCCGACGGTCAGCACCAAGCCATTGATCAGGCCCTTGCGGTCGCCGTGGATGAGCGAGTGGTGCGCCCAGGTCACCGTGGTACCCGACAGAAGCAGGATGACGGTGTTGTAGAGCGGCAGATGGAAAGGGTCGAGAACTTCGAGGCCCTTGGGTGGCCAGACGCCGCCGGTGAAGGCAGTACGGGCGTATTGATGGACCTCGCCCGGAAACAGGCTGGCGTCGAAGAAGGCCCAGAACCAGGCGACGAAGAACATCACCTCGGAGGCGATGAACATGATCATGCCGTAGCGCAGATGCAGCGACACGACACGGGTGTGGTGTCCCTCATGCGCCTCCTTGATCGTATCCGACCACCAGGCGAACATCGTGTAGATGACGATCAGCAGGCCGATGAAGAACAGCCATGGATTGGCGACATTGAAACCGAAGATCGGGAAATCGCCGCCCTTGAGGTATTGCATGTAACAGACGCCGCCGAACGCGGTCACCAGCGCCCCGACGGAGCCCAGGAACGGCCACGGGCTCGGGTCGACGAGGTGGTAGTCATGTTGTGGTTTTGCGTGCGCGTCTGCCATATCAACCCCCGAGGCTTGCTTCGGTATCTGAAATCTTGTTGCGGCGGCCGTCGGCCGGCACCGATGATGCGACCGGCTTGGTCTTGTCGACCGGGAACATCGTGTAGGACAGGGTAATCGTCGTCAGATCCTTCAATTCCGGCGCGTTGACGATGTCGGGATCGACATAGAAGACGACCGGCATGTCCAGTGTCTCGCCCGGCTTCAGCGTCGTGTCGGTGAAGCAGAAACACTCGACCTTGTTGAAGTAAGGTCCGGCCAGTTCCGGCTGCACGTTGAAGGTGGCGCGTCCAGTGATGGGACGGCTGAATTTGTTGGTCGCGCTGAAATGCGCCTCGGCGGTTTCGCCGATCTTGATGGTGATCGAGCGAGCGACCGGCTGGAATTGCCAGGGAACGCCGGCGGTGTTGGCGTCGAAGCGGATGGTGATGTCGCGATCGAGCACCCGATCGGCATATTGCTGGGTCGCCCGTTTGACGGTGCCGCCGTAGCCTGTCGCCTGGCAGAACATCGCGTAGAGCGGCACCGCGGCGTAGGCCATGCCGATCATGCCGCCGAAGAACGCGATGCAGACGCCGGCGACGACGCGGTTCGTATTCTTCTTCTTAGGATCGGTGACTGTTTGCCTGGTCATGTTAAGCTCACATCGAGCCGGGGAAACTGTGACCAAATTTCACGATGGTCGCGACGTAGAATATGACGACCAGCGCCGCCAGCGCGAAACCGATTGCGGCCGAGCGATTGCGGCGGGCCTTCTGCTGACGTTCGGTCAACGTGACCAGTTCAAGCTTCTTTTCGGCCATGCTCATGCTCCACCAATGGTCAGCGCGCGCGCGACGACACAATCGCCAAGGTAGGCGGCGAAGATGGCGAAGAGATAGAGCAGCGAATAGCCGAACAAGGCCTTGGCCGGCTTCATCGCCCGGTCGTCATCGGCCATTTGCAGCACCCTCCACGCATACCAGACGAAGCCGGCGCCGAGCAGCAATGCAACGATGCCATAGACCGGCGTGGTGAACCCGAGAACCCAGGGCAGCACGCCAACCGGCGCGAGGACCAGCGCATAGGCAAAGATCTGGCGTCTGGTCGAGGCCTGGCCGGCGACATTCGGCATCATCGGAATGCCTGCCTTGGCGTAGTCCTCCGACTTGAACAGCGCGAGCGCCCAGAAATGTGGCGGCGTCCACAGGAAGATGACCAGGAACAGCACCAAGCTTTCGAGGCTGACCGATCCGGTTACCGCCGCCCAGCCTATGACCGGCGGAATGGCACCGGCAGCCCCGCCGATGACGATGTTCTGCGGCGTCCAGCGCTTCAGCCACATCGTATAGATGACGGCATAGAAAAAGATGGTGAAGGCCAGAAGCGATGCTGCCAACCAGTTGACCAGCACGCCGAGCGTCATCACCGACAGAACCGACAGCACCAGCCCGAAACTCAATGCCTCGCCTGGCCGGATACGGCCGGCCGGCACGGGACGGCCGGCGGTGCGCGTCATCACCGCATCGATGTCTGCGTCATACCACATGTTGAGCGCACCGGAGGCGCCGGCGCCGATGGCAATAGCTAGGATCGCGATCACCGCCAGCAGCGGATTGATGGTCACCGGAGCGGCGACCATGCCGACAAACGCAGTGAACACCACCAGCGACATGACGCGCGGCTTCAGCAGGGCGAAGAAATCGCCCGCCGTCGCTTCCGACATGCGGAAGCCCGGCTCGTCAATCAGTCTGTCTTCGGCAAGGGCCATGCGTACTTAAGTCCATCATTCCGTTGGCCAAAACCGCCGGTCGGCCGGCGGCTCCGTATTAAAGGAGGCAACCGCCTACTTGATCTTCGGCAACTGTTCCCACTGGTGGAACGGCGGCGGCGAAGGCAGCTGCCATTCCAGCGTGGTCGCACCCTCGCCCCAAGGATTGGCGCCGGCGACCCGCTTCTTCTGGAACGCCTCGAAGACGCCGAACAGGAAGATGACGACGCCGATAGCCGAGATGTACGAGCCGTAGGACGACACCATGTTCCAGCCGGCGAAGGCATCCGGATAGTCGATATAGCGACGCGGCATACCGGAAAGGCCGAGGAAGTGCTGCGGGAAAAAGACCAGGTTGACGCCGACAAAAGTGACCCAGAAGTGGGTGTTCGCGATCACCGGCGAATACATGTAGCCGGTCATTTTCGGGAACCAGTAGTACCAGCCGGCGAAGATCGCGAAGACCGCGCCCAGCGACAGCACGTAGTGGAAGTGCGCGACCACGAAATAGGTGTCGTGCAGCGGGCGGTCGAGGCCGGCATTGGCCAGCTGCACGCCGGTGACGCCGCCAACAGTGAACAGGAAGATGAAGCCGATCGCCCACAGCATCGGGGTCTTGAGCGAAATCGACCCGCCCCACATAGTGGCGATCCACGAGAAGATCTTCACACCCGTCGGCACCGCGATGACCATGGTGGCGAAGACGAAATAGCGCTGGGTGTCGAGCGATAGGCCCGTCGTGTACATGTGGTGGGCCCAGACGATGAAGCCCACCGCGCCGATGGCTACCATCGCATAGGCCATGCCGAGATAGCCGAACACCGGCTTCCTCGAAAAGGTCGAGATGATATGGCTGATGATACCGAAACCCGGCAGGATCAGAATGTAGACCTCCGGATGGCCGAAGAACCAGAACAGGTGCTGGAACAGGATCGGATCGCCGCCACCGTCCGGGGCGAAGAAGGTGGTGCCGAAATTGCGGTCGGTCAACAGCATGGTGATGCCGCCGGCCAGCACCGGAAGCGACAGAAGCAGCAGGAAGGCGGTAATCAGCACAGACCAGGCGAAAAGCGGCATCTTGTGCATGGTCATGCCGGGCGCGCGCATGTTGAAGATGGTGGTGATGAAGTTGATGGCGCCAAGAATCGAGGAGGCGCCGGCGATGTGGATTGACAGGATCGCCAGGTCCATGGCCGGTCCGGGCTGGCCCGATGTCGACAATGGCGGATAAAGCGTCCAGCCGCCGCCGACGCCGTAGGCGCCGGGCGCACTCGGGACGAAGGCCGAGAAAATCAGCAGGATGAAAGCCGGCGGCAGCAGCCAGAACGAGACGTTGTTCATGCGCGGGAAGGCCATATCCGGCGCGCCGATCATGATCGGCACCATCCAGTTGGCAAAGCCGCCGATCAGCGCCGGCATCACCATGAAGAAGATCATGATCAGCGCATGCGCGGTGGTGAAAGCATTGTACATGCTCTTGCCCCCGTCGATGGCGGCGTCGCCATTCATGCCGTAGACCATCTGCGCCAGGCCAGTGAATATCTGGATGCCCGGCTCCTGCAATTCCATGCGCATGACGACCGACAAGGCGCCACCGATGCAGCCCGCCATGATCGCGAAGATCAGATAAAGCGTACCGATGTCCTTGTGGTTGGTCGAATACACCCACCGGACCCAGCCATGATACGGCTTGTGGTCGTGGTCGTCGTGAGCTGCAGCGTGCGCCATGGTCGGCTCCGTTCCCTGAATCTTTTCTGGTCGCGGCATCAATTGCCGGCGGCCGCTACCTTGTTCGTGCCATCGACCTCGGCCATCAGCGCCTTGTTGGCGCCGGGAAGGTCGGTTTTGGCTGCCGCCAGCCAGGTCTTGTATTGTGCATCGGAGACGACGCGAATGGCGATCGGCATGAAGGCGTGGTCCTTGCCGCAGAGTTCCGAGCACTGGCCGTAATAGAGGCCTTCCTTGTCGGCCTTGAACCAGACCTCGTTGATGCGGCCCGGCACCGCGTCGGTCTTGATGCCGAAGGACGGCATGGCAAAGGCGTGAATGACGTCGGTCGCCGTCACCAGCACGCGGGTCATGGTGCTGACCGGCACCACCATCTCATTGTCGACGGCGAGCAGGCGCGGATACGCGGCGCGATCTTCCTTGCCGGCAGCAGCCCTGTCGGCATCCTGAAGGATCGCGGAATTAAAGGAAAGCGTGTTGTCGACCTGGTATTCGTAGTCCCAGTTCCACTGATTGCCGGTCGCCTTGACGGTCAGCTTGGCTTCTTCCGGCGGCGTGTATTGCGCGGTCAGCAGCTGGAACGAAGGAATGGCGAGACAGAGCAGGATGACGACGGGACCGACAGTCCAGATGACCTCGATCAGCGTGTTGTGGCTGGTGCGCGACGGCGTCGGGTTGACGCTCGCCCGGAACCGCAAAATGCAGTAGGCAATCAGGAAAAGCACCAAGGCGGTGATCACAATGATGAACGCGAACGAGTAGTTCCCGAACCACTCGATCTGCCGCATAATGTCGGTCGCCGGAGGCTGAAAACTGGTTTCCCAAGGTTGGGGCTGGGCTGCATGAGCGGATGCAGCGGCAAACAACGTGGCGGCGGCACTAGCTACGATTTTGGCGGTTGCCAGGAATTTTCTCATCGCCCTCGTCATCTCCCAGTTCCTCGCGATCGGACCGCAAGAATGTCGAACAATGCCGGGACGGGAATCCCGGACAATTCAAGGCTGGTTCAAACCATACTCTATTTGCCTCCGCAAGAAAGGAGCGCCGGAACCCGTGCGGCATTTTTGCGCGCAAGCGCGGCGCTGGCTTCGTGCGGTGACGGCTCGCCGCGAATCACCAGAGCGGCATCCGGGTAGAATGAGCTGCGCGGCGCGCGGAACCGTCGCAATTAGGGCGAAATTGGCACGGAAAAGCGCATTGTTGCCTGTGTCGGGGCAGATCGCCGGGGTCTCGTCCTTTACTTGGGTTTAGTGCGGCTTAAAGTGCCGTGATTCGCAATGGAGCCGTCATGAACCCTTGGCTTTCGAGAACCTTGGCGAAGGTCATCTTTGTTGCCGCCGCAATAGGCTTGTCCGGTGCCGGCCTGGCCAATGCCGCGCAGCCAAGCGGCACGGTGAAGTCAACGCATGGGGCGTGGTCGATCATCTGCGATACGCCCGCCGGTGCTACATCCGAACAATGCGTGATGATGCAGAACGTCGTCGCCGAGGACCGTCCGGAAATGGGTCTTTCCGTCGTCGTGCTGCGCACAGCCGACAACAAGGCCGAAATCCTGCGTGTGCTGGCGCCGCTCGGCGTGCTGTTGCCGAACGGCCTCGGCCTCAATGTCGACGGCAAGGATATCGGCCGCGCCTATTTCGTGCGCTGTTTCCAGGACGGCTGCTATGCCGAGGTCATCCTGGAAAAGCCGCTGCTCGACACGCTGAAGACTGGTACGTCCGCCACCTTCATCGTCTTCCAGACGCCGGAAGAGGGCATCGGCATTCCCGTCGACCTCAAGGGTTTCGCCGACGGCTTTGCCGCCCTGCCTTGAGACTGGGTCTTGTAAGACGATCCAGTGATGTTGACCGGCCGAGGTCACGGCAAATCTCATTTCAGATTGTCTGTGCGGGCCTTCGCGCCTACATCGTGGGAAACAATCCTCCTGCGAATGGACCTGCCATGAACAGCCTGATCGGCCAATTTGACATTTCCGACGATCGCATCAAGCAAATCGTTGCCGAGACTATTAACGGCGCCGACGACGGCGAACTGTTTCTCGAATATAGCGAAAGCGAATCGCTGATGTTCGACAATGGCAAGCTGAAGACCGCGAATTTCAACACCGACCAGGGTTTCGGCCTGCGCGCCGTCGCCGGCGAAGCCAGCGGCTACGCCCATTCCAGCGATCTCTCCGAAGCCTCGCTGCTGCGCGCCGCCGATGCCGTTTCGACGGTGAAGAGCGGCTATTCCGGCACGCTTGCCGCAGCGCCTGCCCGCACCAACCGCCACCTCTACGGCGACGGAAACCCTATCCCCTCGCCTTCCTTCGAGGCCAAGGCCAAGCTGCTTCAGGAAATCGATGCATGGCTGCGGGCCGAGGATCCGCGCGTCAGGCAGGTGACGGCGTCGCTCGCCGCCTCCTGGCAGCATGTCGAGATCATGCGCGCCGACGGCCAGATGGTGCGCGACATCCGTCCGCTGGTCAGGATCAACGTGTCGGTGGTGGTCGGCGACGGCGACCGCCAGGAGAGCGGCTCCTATGGCATGGGAGGCCGCAAGGATTTTGGTGAATTCCTGATCGAGGACAGCTGGCGGCACGCGGCCAAGGAGGCATTGCGGCAAGCGCTGGTCAATCTCGAAGCGGTTCCAGCACCTGCCGGCACTTTCGACATCGTGCTGTCGAGCGGCTGGCCGGGCGTCATGTTGCACGAGGCCGTCGGCCACGGGCTGGAAGGCGATTTCAACCGCAAGAAGACGTCGGCCTTTGCCGGCCTGCTTGGCCAGCAGGTGGCAGCGAAAGGCGTCACCGTCGTTGATGACGGCACCCTGCCCGAGCGGCGTGGCTCGCTTACCGTCGACGATGAGGGCACGCCATCGGCCCATAACGTGCTGATCGACGATGGCAAGCTGGTCGGCTACATGCAGGACCGCCAGAACGCCCGGCTGATGGGCATGAAAGCCACCGGCAACGGGCGACGCCAAGGTTACGCGCACGAGCCTATGCCGCGCATGACCAACACCTACATGACAGCGGGCGACATGGAGCCGGACGAGATCATCGCCTCGGTCAAGAACGGCATCTATGCCGTGTCGTTCGGTGGCGGCCAGGTCGACATCACTTCGGGCAAGTTCGTGTTCGGCTGCACCGAAGCCTACATGATCGAGAACGGCAAGGTGACGCAACCGATCAAGGGCGCCATGCTGATCGGCAACGGGCCGGATGCCATGCATCGTGTGGCGATGATCGGCAACGACATGAAGCTCGACACCGGCATCGGCATGTGCGGCAAGGCCGGACAGGGCGTGCCGGTCGGCGTCGGCCAGCCGCATCTCAGGATGAACCAGATGACAGTCGGCGGCACCAGGGTTTGATGGAGTTGACGCCGAATTATCGCCGCTCCGGAACAACCAATCCCCGCCGCCCACTGCATTGAAGTAGGAGTAGCTTGCGCCTTGAATTTGCGGAGAGCTTCGACTATCTTACATTCGTCTTACACCTAAGGACGTGCGCAGATGGCTGCCGCAAAGAAGCTCGTAACTACGGTCTCGACCAAGGGACAGGTCATCCTGCCCAGCGCGATCCGGAAACGGAGGGAATGGCATGCCGGCACACGCCTTCTGGTCGAGGATACCCCGGAGGGCGTGCTACTGAAGCCTGCGCCAGTCTTCGCCGAGACACGGCCAGAGGACGTGTTTGGATCGCTGCGCTATAGTGGCAGGCCGAAGACGTTGGAGGAAATGGACGCGGGCGTGCTCGCCGAAGCGCGGCGGCGCCATGCTCGCAATTGATACCAACCTGATCGTCCGCTACCTGACGGGCGATCACCCGTCGCAGTCTTCCCGCGCCCGGGCGCTGATCGATAGCCAGCCGGTCTTTGTCGCCGTCACGGTGATGCTGGAAGTCGAATGGGTGTTGCGCAGCGCCTACGGTTTTGCGCCGCTTGAAATCGCCCGTACGCTACGGGTGTTTGGCGGGCTTCCCACGGTAGAGGTGGAAGACGGGGCGGTCGTGTCGTCCGCGCTCGACCTCTCGGAACAGGGGTTGGATTTCGCTGATGCGCTGCATCTGGGCAAGTCCGCTCACTGCGTTGGCTTCGCGACTTTTGACCGCAAGTTCGTCAGGGCCGCGAAGGCGGCCGGATACGAACGCGTGCAAGAAGCATAGCAGCTCACAGCGGCCCAGCGCGGCACAAAAGCGCGCCACAGGGTCAGCCTGGTTTCAGGCATAGATGCCGGAGCGGACTGCCTCCAGATAGGCAAGCACCTTGTCCGTCTTGCCTTCGCGAACCAGATCGTAGGCGGTCTTTCCGGCCCAACCGGGGATCGGCTGATGCTTGAACCAGATCGCCGCACGATGTTCATCACCGGCCATCTCGCCGGCCATCGCCAGGATACGGACGATGGGACTCAATGCGGCGTCGACCTTGCGCGCACCGGACTCGGCGGCAAGCGTGTTGCGCGCGAGACCGGTCAGCCCCGCCAGTTCTGTCGTATTGACCCCTAGCAGTTCAGCGACCCGCCTTGGCGAGAGAAACGGCGCCCGCTCCTCGCCGAAGCACGATGGCGAAATTTCGAAGGCTGCGGTGCTCGTGGCAATTCCCTAGCACGGTCTGAACGACGTGCGCTAAAAATGTGCTTTTTTGGTGCGCGTTTCAGGCCCTGGCTGCTAGCGTCTTCGTCTCGGCTTCTCCAACAGCGCCACGGCCTCGACATGCGGCGACCACAGGAACTGGTCGATCGGCGTCACGCTCTTCAGGGTATAGCCGCCGTCCATGAGGATGCGTAGGTCCCGCGCCAGCGTTACCGGATTGCAAGACACCGCGGCGACGAGCGGCACGTCGGAGCGCGCGATCTGCTTCGACTGGTCCTCGGCGCCGGCGCGAGGCGGGTCGAAGACAACGCCGTCAAAGGCATTCAACTCCTTGAATGTGAGCGGCCTCCGGAACAGGTCGCGACGTTCGCCGGTCACCCGCTTCAGGCCGCTGGCGAAACGGAATGCCCGGTCGAGCGCCGCGAGTGCTGCCGCATCGCCTTCCACCGCGTGAACCTCCGATCTTGCGGCCAGGCGCAGCGCGAAGCTGCCGCAGCCGGCGAACAGATCGGCGACCTTTTTGGCGCGCGCGAAATGCTGGCCGACAATGTTGGCCATCGCCTGTTCGGCAGCCTCGGTCGCCTGCAGGAAAGCGTCCGGAGGCACTGCGACGGCGACGCCACCAAACAGGACGACCGGTTTGTTTGGTTCGATAATGATCTCGCCGTCGACCGACAGCCTGGCCAGCCCCTCGGCGATGACGAAGTTGGAAGCGACGCGGCGCTGGTTCTCGCCGAGTTTGCCGGAATCGTGAACCGCGACATCGAGGCCGGAACCGGTCACCGTCACCGCCATGTGGAACGATTTGGTCGTGGTGCAGATCAGTCCGGCAAGCATCCTCAAACGGTCGAGCGCAGCGACGATCTGCGGCGCCGAGATCGGGCATTCCTCGATCGAGATGATCTCGGATGACAGCGCGCGAACGAAGCCGAACTGCATTCGCGCCTCGCTCCGCCGGGCGGTGAAGACGACGCGGCGGCGCGTGTGCGGCGCGCACGGCACCAGCGCCCCGACGTCGCAAGCGATGCCCTTGCTCTTCAGCGCATGCACGACCTTTTCGCGCTTCCACCGGTGATAGGCTTCAGTCTCGAGATGCTGGACGGCGCAGCCGCCGCATGCGCCGAAATGCCGGCACGGCGGATCGACCCGCAACGGCGAAGCCTCAAGGACCGACATCAAGGTGGCGCGATCTTTCTCCCGCGCGGCGGTGACCACCTCTCCCGGCAGCGCGAACGGAATGAAAACCTCGCCGGTTTCCGTCTCGGCGATGCCGTCGCCCTGCGAGCCCAACCTTGCGATCGTGAAACGGGTGCTCATCGCTTCTGGATCTCGACGTCCTTGATGCCGCCGAGCAGGAACTCGCGGTTGCCGTCGCCGCCCTCTATCGGTGACAGATGAAGCCCCAGCGAGCGCCAGCCGGGAATGGCATCGAGCCAGTCCTGCATCAGGCCGGCAATGCGCGCCGCATCATAGGGGTCCTTAAGCAGGCCGCCCTTGCCGATCGCCTCGCGGCCGGCCTCGAATTGCGGCTTGACCAGAAACACAGCTGTTGCGCCGTTCCTGGCCAAGGCAAGCGCCGGCGGCAGCGCCAGTTTCAGCGATATGAAGCTGACATCCGAGACGATGAAATCCGGCACACGGCCGCCGAGATCGGCGGCCGATAGTTCGCGCGCATTCAGGCCTTCAACTACCGTCACGCGCGGATCGCCGGCAATGTCGGAGTGCATCTGGCCATGCCCGACATCGATCGCGGTGACATGCGCCGCGCCGCGTTCGAGCAGCACCTGCGTGAAGCCGCCGGTCGAGGCGCCGACATCGAGCGCTTCGTTGCCGGTGGGGTCGAGGGCGAAATGGTCGAGACCAGCCTTCAGCTTCAGTGCGGCGCGCGACACGTAACCTTGCGCCGGATCGTCAACGACAATGTTGCACTCAGGCAGAACGGCCTGGCCCGGCTTGAGGGCAACGATGCCATCGACCGTCACGGTGCCGCGCTCGACCGCGTCGCGGGCACGCGAGCGGCTGGCAAACAGACCGCGCTGGACGAGCAATTCGTCGAGCCGCTGGCGTATGCTGGCTGGCGGAAGGGAAGTCATCGGCCTTCATGGCGAATGCCAACGATGATGGCAAGGATATTGGCGATGAGACAATGCATAGTTGGAAACGGGTGAACGCATCAAGCCACTCCGCTGTTTGTCGAACCTCGCACGAGATCCGACGCAATGCTAAGAAAGAGATGCCGTTTAGCCGTCGAAACGTGGAGGAGGAACATGCTGACGGGAACCTGTCACTGCGGCGCAGCCCACTGGACCCTGGAGGGCGATCCCGGTTCGATCACTGCCTGCAATTGCACACTTTGCCGTCGCTACGGCACGCTCTGGGCTTATGACCATGTCGACGAACGCATCCGCCTTGCCGGGCCCGTAAGCGCCTATCGGCGCGTCGGAAAGGCTCATCCTTCGCTTGAGATTCTCTTCTGCCCAACCTGCGCTTGCGTCCTGGCCTGGCGCGGTTTGCATCCTGATGCGGCTGGGCGCTACCGCATCGCCGTCAATGTGAGGCTTGCGCCGCCCGAGGCCGTCGCCGATCTCCCGATCGACCATTTCGATGGTCTCGATGCATTCGAGGATTTGCCGAGAGATGGTCGCTGTGTGCGGGATATGTGGTTCTAGTTTCTAGAGTCTCTTCGGGATCGTGCTTTAGAATATGGTCCGCGAAACCCGCCGTTCGACGGCCGGCGTCAGACCGTCGCTGCTGTCGCCGGAGACCTGTATGCGCGGCCGGTCAGCGGAACTGGGCGCCTTCGGCAAGGTATCGGGCACGATGACGAATTGCGGCGCCTGCCTGTAGGAGAAGCCGCCGCGGATCTCGCCGATCTTGCCGGCGACGATGCCCATCACCGCCTCTTCGAGTTTGCGGTCGTAGCGCGTTTCGGCCCCGGCCGACGCGGCGAAGATGGCCGCAAGCGCGATGCTGCCCAGAAGCGATCTCATTGGTCTTCTTTCCCCTGCCTGGTTGCCTTGTAGCAGGGCAGCGTTGAAGAACGGCCAAAGGACACGGTAAGCAAATCGCCAAACGGCAGCGTAAACAGCATGTTACGACTGTTCGCCGGCAATTTGATTCAAGCAGTTGAGATATTGATTCAGGCTAGCATCTTGCAGCCAAGTTGAATCGCTTCGGCGTCGCCGGAATGCGTCTAACAGCTAGGCGCGCTGGGCCTGCGCGGTATGCCCCAGCGCCACGAACACGGTGCGCACGATGCCGGCGCTGTCCAGCCCGGCATCGGCATACATCTTTTCCGGCTTGGCATGGTCGACAAATGTATCGGGCAGCACCAGCGGGCGCACCTTCAAGCCGCTCTCCAGCAGCCCTTCATGGGCCAGGAACTGCAGCACATGGCTGGCGAAGCCGCCGACCGCGCCCTCTTCCACCGTCACCAGTATCTCGTGTGAACGGGCCAGCCGCCGGATCAGGTCCTCATCGAGCGGCTTGGCAAAACGGGCATCGGCGACCGTGGTCGAAAGCCCGGCCGCGCCAAGCTCCTCGGCCGCGGCCAGGCAATCCTGCAGCCTGGTGCCGAAGGAAAGCAGCGCAACCTTGGTGCCTTCCCTGACGATCCGGCCCTTGCCGATCTCCAATACCGAGCCGCGTTGCGGCATCTCGACACCAACGCCGTTGCCGCGCGGGTAGCGGAAGGCGATCGGGCCGTCATCGTAGCTTGCAGCGGTACGCACCATGTGGCGCAGCTCGGCCTCATCGGCCGCGGCCATGACGACGAAACCGGGCAGCGTCGCCAGGAAGGTCGTGTCGAAGGCGCCGCAATGGGTGGCACCATCGGCGCCGACGAAGCCGGCGCGGTCGATCGGAAAGCGCACCGGCAATTTCTGGATCGCCACGTCGTGGACGACCTGGTCGTAGGCGCGCTGGAGAAAGGTCGAGTAGATCGCCGCGAAAGGCTTGAAGCCTTCCGTGGCAAGGCCGGCGGCGAAGGTCACCGCATGCTGCTCGGCAATGCCGACATCGAAGGTCCTCGCCGGAAACGCTTCGCCGAACAGGTCAAGCCCGGTGCCGTTCGGCATGGCGGCGGTGATGGCGACGATGCGGTCGTCCTCTCGGGCCTCCTGGATCAGGCTTTCGGCAAACACCTTGGTGTAGCTCGGCGCATTGGCGGGCGCCTTGGCCTGGGCGCCGGTGATGACGTCGAATTTGTTGACGCCATGATATTTGTCGGCCGCTGCCTCGGCCGGGGCGTAGCCCTTGCCCTTCTGGGTCACGACATGGATCAGCACCGGGCCGTCGGCATTGTCGCGGACGTTCTTCAGTACCGGGATCAGGTGCTCGAGGTTGTGACCGTCGATCGGGCCGATGTGGTAGAACCCCATTTCCTCGAACAACGTGCCGCCGGTGACGTAACCGCGCGCATGCTCGACCGCTCGCTTGATGGCGCGATCGGCGCGCTCGCCGAGATACGACGTCAGCTTCTTGCCGAAATCGCGCAAGCCCAGATAGGTCTTGCCCGACGCCAGACGGGCCAGATAGGCGCTCATTGCGCCGGTCGGCGGAGCGATCGACATATCGTTGTCGTTCAAGATGACGATCAGCCGGGCATCGAGTGCGCCGGCATTGTTCATCGCCTCATAGGCCATGCCGGCCGACATGGCGCCGTCGCCGATGACGGCAATGACATTGTTGCGGCCATCGGACAGATCGCGCGCCATCGCCATGCCGAGGCCGGCTGAAATCGAGGTCGAGGAGTGGGCTGCGCCGAACGGATCGTATTCGCTCTCAACGCGACGCGTGAAACCGGACAGGCCGCCCTCCTGGCGCAGCGTGCGGATGCGGTCGCGGCGGCCGGTCAGGATCTTGTGCGGATAGGCCTGGTGGCCGACGTCCCAGATCAGCCGGTCGTCCGGCGTGTTGAAGACGTAGTGCAGCGCGACGGTCAACTCGACCACGCCAAGGCCGGCGCCGAGATGGCCGCCGGTGTGGGAAACGACGTCGATCAGTTCGGCGCGAAGCTCTGACGCAAGCTGCGGCAGGTCGCCTTCGGCAAGCGTGCGCAAATCGGCTGGGACGCGGACCTTGTCGAGAAGCGGCGTATCGGGCTTTGCGTTCACTGTTTGCGAGCCTGGTCAGATTTTCTGTTCATCGTGAAATATGCCGCTGGCCGGCGAATGTAAATGTGGCGGTAACGCGCATCAGCTTTCGGGCAGCGGGATGAACTCTTGCTCGTCTCCAGGAACGATATCGAAGCGGCCTGTCTTCCATTCTTCTTTCGCCTGCTCGATGCGTTCCTTTGAGGACGATACGAAATTCCACCAGATATAGCGTTTCGAACCGAGCGAGGCGCCGCCAAACAGCATGAAATGGGCGCCGCGTTCCGATGAGACAACGATTTCGTCGCCGGGCCGGAAGACCAGCAGCCGCTCGGCCGGGAAGCGGTCACCGGATATCGAAACCTCGCCTTCCAGCGTATAGATGGCGCGCTCCTCGGCATCGGCCGGGATTTTCACGCCGGCACCCGGCGCCAGCCTGAGATCGGCATAAAGTGTGTCCGAAGCGGTGGCGACCGGGGAGCGCAGTCCGGAAAACGCACCGATGATCACACGGCCGCTGACCCCCTCGGCCTCGACTTCGGGCAGGCGCAGGGCTGCGGTGTTCTCGAAAACCGGCGCGACCTCCTCCTTGCCGTCCGGCAGCGCCAGCCATGTCTGCAGGCCGGAAACCGACATCGGCGCGCCGCGCAATTCTTCCGGCGTGCGCTCCGAATGGACGATGCCACGGCCGGCGGTCATCAAATTCACATCGCCGGGCTGGATTACCATCTCGGTGCCGAGCGAATCGCGGTGCCTGATCTTGCCGTCGAACAGGTAAGTCACCGTAGACAGGCCGATATGTGGGTGCGGACGCACGTCGAGCGCCTGGCCCGCTCGCAGAACGGCTGGACCCATGCGGTCGAAGAAGATGAAAGGTCCGACCAGCCGGCGCCTGGCCGTCGGCAAGGCGCGGCGAACCTGAAATCCGCCAATATCCTTGGCATTCGGAATGACCATCAGCTCGATCTGATCGCTGGCGAAGGCATCGCCTATCTGCGGATCGTTTCCGGGAAAGAAGCTCACGCGGTCCCCTCAGGCGAAGCGAAGTGCGGATTTGGCCTTCGCCTTGGCCGTCACCTCTTCGCGATTGCGCGGATGCTGCGTCGTCTCGAGGCTGTCGAGCAATTCGCGCGCCGAGGCGGCAATGGCCTCGACGGCATGGTCGAACGCATGCTGGTTCTGTTTCGACGGCCGCGTCGTTCCGCTCAGCTTGCGGACAAACTGAAGTGCGGCATCGCGGACCTCGTCATTGGTTGCCGGCGGATCGAAATTGAACAGGGTCTTGATGTTTCTGCACATCCTTCGCAATCTCCTCTCGTCCTGGAGCCGTTTCAAACGGGATGAGTTTTACCCTCAATCGTGATGATGTCCAAAGCCGGTAAGCAAAATTGTCGTTCGACGCCGCGCCTCAATCCGCGTCCAACGGCTCTGTCCCCACCGGCTTGCCGTCACGCGACAGCCTGATTTTCTCGACCTTGTCCTCGGCCGCCTTCAGCAGCCGATCGCAATGCGCCTTCAGCGCCTCGCCGCGCTCGTAGATGCGGATCGACTGGTCGAGCGGAACGTCGCCGCGCTCCAGATCGTCGACGATCCTCTCCAGCGCCTCGAGCGCCTGCTCGAAGCTCATCGCCTTGACGTCCTCGTTGGTCTCACCAGCCATCATCTATCCCTTCATCAGCCGCCCGACATGGGCGGCGACTGAAAATGCCAATCCCTGCAGATCGTAGCCGCCCTCGAGCACGCTGACGAGCCGGTTGCGGCTATGGCGCCCGGCTCGTTCGAGCAACTGGCCGGTCGCCCAGTCGAAATCATCCTCAGTCAGGTTGATCTCGGCCAGCGGATCGCGGTGGTGGGCATCGAAACCGGCGGAGATGATGATGAGATCGGGCGCAAAATTGTCGAGCGCCGGCAGGATGCGTGACAGAAAGGCGTCGCGAAAACTATCGCTGCCGCTCTGCGGCGCCAGCGGCGCGTTGACGATGTTGCCGGCGCCGGTTTCGCTCACAGCCCCGGTTCCCGGGTAAAGCGGCATCTGGTGTGTCGAGCAATAGAGCACCGATGGATCGTCCCAGAAAATGTCCTGCGTGCCGTTGCCGTGATGTACATCCCAGTCGACGACGGCGACACGGTCGGCGCCATGGTTCTTCTGCGCGTAGCGTGCCGCGATCGCGGCGGTGTTGAACAGGCAAAAACCCATGGAGGTGGTCTTTTCGGCATGATGGCCGGGCGGCCGTGCGGCGACGAAGACGTTTTCGGCACGGCCGGTGAAGACGTCGTCGACCGCGGCGTTGGCTGCGCCGATCGCGGTCACGGCCGCCTGCCAGCTCTTCGGGCTGGCGGTGGTGTCGGCGTCGATACGGGCGATGCCGGTGTCCGGAATCGCTGCGCGGACACGTTCGACGAATTCGGGCGGATGCGCGTAGAGGATGGTTGCCTCGTCGCCTTCGGGCGCCTGGACGCGATCGAGCGCCGCGAAGGCCTCGTCGTCAAGCACACGCTCTATGGCGCGCAGACGGTCCGGTCGCTCCGGATGACCGGGCGGGGTTATGTGCTCGAGAAAAACCGGGTGGGTGTAAAGTCTCGTGACCATGCCCCGATATAGGCGCGCCTCGCCGCTTTGGCCATGTTTTCGCGCGCTGGTGACGCGATGTTCAACAGGGTTTAGGCAACCGGCGTCGGCTGAGCCCACCGCGAGCCGCTTTGGGATCGGCGAAAAGATGCCCTCAGGCCGGTGATCGGTCAACCTCGGGCTGCATCGCCGACGGTCGGTCAGGCTGAGGCAGCTTGCCGGTGCGATTGAGCAGCCCTTCCAGAAGAACCTTGAACGCCTTCACTGCCTTCTTCGACGTCGCTTCGGGATGGTTCGAATTTGCGATCCACTGCGCCGCATGCAACGAGGCGCCGCTGACCAGCCTTGCCGCGGCTTCGGGATCGACGGCGAGAATTGTCCCCTCGTCGCTCAGTCTTTGCAGGCTCTCTGTCATCGAGCGGATGCATGTGCTCTGGCTTGGCCATTGCGATGGATCGCCGAGCACCGCCGGCCCGTCACGAAGCACGATACGCTGGATCTCCGGCTCCAGTGCCATCTCGATATAGGCGGTGCATTCGTCGACAAAGCCCTGCCAGAGATTGTCCGGCTTGGCCGAAACGACCTTCAGCCGGGCTGCCATTTCGGCGTCGATCTCGGCGATAACCGCCTGGAGTAGGCCCTTCTTGTCGCCGAAGTGATGATAGAGCGCACCGCGCGTCAGCCCGGCCGATGCCGTGAAATCGTCCATCGAGGCTTCGGCATAGCCGAGCGTGCCGAAGGCCTGGCGCGCCGCTCCGATCAGCTTGGCGCGGGTTTCGGCAATCATCTCCTTGCGTGGTCTATGCATGCTCTGGCCCTATTAACATACGTCTCGTATGCCAATTGACATACGCCGCGTATGATCTATTTAAACTCATACGCCACGTATGTAATCGCCGAACCGGCCATTGTCGAGGAACCAGACCATGCAAAATCCCTATTCCCAGATCTTTCGCGCGCCGGGCGCCAAGGGCTTTGCCGCCGCCGGCTTCGTTGCCCGGCTGCCGATGGCCATGGCTCCGATCGGGATCGTCGCGATGCTGTCGCAGACCGATGGCGAATACTGGCTGGCCGGTGCCGTCTCCGCGACATATGCGCTGGCCAACGCTTTCGTCGCCCCGCAGGTATCGCGACTCGTGGACCGCCTGGGCCAGACGCGGATTGTGGTGCCGACCACCATGATTTCCACGCTCGCTTTTGCGATCCTGATTGCAGCGGCCAATCAGCATTGGCCCATATGGACGCTATTCGTCTCGGCGCTGCTCGCCGCCGTCATGCCCAGCATACCGGCAATGGTGCGCGCACGCTGGACCGAGATTTTTCGCAACCGCCCCGAGTTGAACACGGCGTTCGCCTTCGAGTCGGCGGCGGACGAACTGGTGTACATCGCCGGCGCATCGCTGTCGGTCGGACTGAGCGTCGCGCTTTTCCCGGAAGCAGGAGTGCTCGCGAGCACATTGTTCCTCGCCTTCGGTTCGACGGCTTTCATCCTGCAGCGCTCGACCGAACCGCGAGCCCGACCGGTGGAACACGGTTCGGGCGGCTCGGCAATCCGCCTGCGGCCGGTCCAGATCATCACCTTGGCCCTGATCTTCATCGGCGCGACCTTCGCCACCACGGAGGTGAGCACCGTGGCGATCACCAAGGAGCTTGGCCAGCCGGGCGCCGCCAGCTTCGTCATCGGCGTCTACGCGCTCGGATCGTTCGTCGTCGGCATCATCATCGGCGCCCTGAACCTGAAAGTGCCGCTGCAGATTCAGCTTGCCATCGCAATCGCCATCATTGCGCTTACCACGCTGCCGCTGCTCGTCGCCGACACCGTGCCGCTGCTGGCACTGGCCGTCTTCGTCAGCGGCGTGGCAATCTCGCCGACCTTCATCACAGCATTCGGCCTGATCGAGCGGCGCGTGCCCGAGGCGGTGCTGACCGAAGGCGTGACCTGGGTGATGACCGGCATCGGCATCGGCATGGCGCTCGGCTCGTTCGCCGCCGGCTGGGTGGTGGACGCTTTCGGCGCGCAGAACGGGTTCTGGGTATCGGTGGCATCGGGCACAATCGCGCTGGTCATCGTGCTCGCCGGCCAGCGCAGCCTTGCCGCGCCGGACTGCGACATGGCTGCATGCGACGCAGCCGCGGTCGCTGCGGAATAGTTTCCGGTGCGTCCGGCCCGAGCCGGGGCCGGACGCATACCAGCACCGTGAGAATGGCCTAAAGAATCTCGGTCTTGGCGATGTGGATGCCAAAACCTTCGAGGCCGACATAATGGCGCTCGCGCGAGGCGATCAGATTGATCGAGGAAATGCCGAGATCCTTGAGGATTTGCGCGCCGAGGCCGATCTCGCGCCATTCGTTTTCGCGGCGACGAGCCTCTTCATGGTCCTCGCGGTCGCCGGCAGCCGGCCGCTTGCGCTCCTGATGGGCGACGCCGACCGAGCCTTCGCGCAGATAGACGATGACGCCGCGTTGGCGCTCGCCCATTGCCTTCATGATGGCGTCCAGCCTGTGGCTGGTGCCGAAGACGTCGCTGACCACGTCCTCGGAATGAAGGCGCACCGGCACCTCGACGCCGTCGCGGATATCGCCGAAGACGACCGCCACGTGATGCATGGAGTCCCAGGGCAGCGTGTAGGTGAAGACCTGCGCCTTGCCGCCCGGCGTCTCGATGTCGGAACAGGCGACGCGCTCGACCAGCGTTTCCTTGCGTTGCCGGTAGCCGATAAGGTCGGCAACCGAGATCTGCTTCAACCCGTGCTTTTCGGCGAAGGCCTGCACCTGCGGGCCACGCATAACGGTGCCGTCATCATTGACCAGCTCGGAAATGACGCCGACCGGCGGCAGGCCGGCGAGCTTGCAGAGGTCGACAGCGGCTTCGGTATGGCCCGAACGCATCAGCACGCCGCCTTCGCGCGCGATCAGCGGAAAGATGTGGCCGGGGCGCACGAAATCGGACGCGCCGACATTGCCATTGGCGAGATTGCGCACCGTCAGCGTGCGGTCGTCCGCCGAAATGCCGGTCGTGGTGCCGTGCTTGAAGTCGACGCTGACGGTAAAGGCGGTGGTGTGGGCGGAATCATTGTCAGCCACCATCGGCGACAGGTTGAGCCGCTTTGCTTCCTCGCGCGGCATCGGCGTGCAGACGATGCCTGACGTGTTGCGGACGATGAACGCCATCTTTTCCGGCGTGCAATGGACGGCGGCTACGATCAGGTCGCCCTCGTTCTCGCGCCCGTCATCGTCCATGACGACGACGATCTCGCCGCGCTCGAAGGCGCGCAGGGCTTCGACGATTTTCTTCTGGTCGTAAGGCATAAGTGCTCGCTTCGCTCGCGGGAACAGGGGAGTAAGGGAGTAGGGCAGTACGGGAGTAGGGAAAAGGAAAAAATGCAGTCGTGGGAGCTGCGTAACCTACTCCCCTACTCCCCTACTCCCCTACTCCCCTACTCCCTTACCTGTCTGTCCCCGATGACGCAGATAATGATCCGCAATGGCGCAGGCAACCATCGCCTCGCCGATCGGTACGGCGCGGATGCCGACGCATGGATCGTGCCGGCCCTTGGTCATGATCTCGACGTCGTTACCGTCCTTGTCGATCGACTTTCGCGGCGTCAGGATCGACGAGGTCGGCTTGACGGCGAAACGCGCGACGATCGCCTGGCCGGTCGAGATGCCGCCGAGGATGCCGCCGGCATTGTTGGACAGGAAGACCGGCTTGCCGTCATTGCCCATGCGCATCTCATCGGCATTCTCCTCGCCGGTGATGCGGGCGGCCTCGAAACCGTTGCCGATCTCGACGCCCTTGACGGCGTTGATCGACATCAGGCCGGCGGCGATGTCCTGGTCGAGCTTGGCATAGATCGGCGCGCCAAGCCCCGCCGGAACGCCGTCGGCGACGATCTCGATGACCGCACCGACCGAGGAGCCCGCCTTGCGGATGCCGTCCAGATATTTGGTGAAGACGGCGACGGACGCCGGATCAGGCGTGAAGAACGGGTTTTCGGCGTCGCCGATGAAATTCCAGTTCCAATTGGCGCGATCGATCGATTTATCGCCCATCGACACCAGCGCGCCGCGCACCACCATGCCGGGCACGACCTTGCGGGCAAGCGCCCCGGCCGCCACCCGCGCCGCCGTCTCACGCGCCGAGGAGCGGCCGCCGCCGCGGTCATCGCGCAGGCCGTATTTGACCTCGTAAGTGTAGTCGGCATGGCCCGGCCGGAACTGGCGGGCGATGTCGCCATAATCCTTGGAGCGCTGGTCGACATTGTCGATCAGCATCGACACCGGCGTGCCGGTGGTGATCATCGTCTCACCGTCCTCATCGAGGATGAAGCCGGACAGGACCTTCACCTCATCCGGTTCGCGACGTTGCGTCACAAAACGTGACTGGCCCGGGCGGCGCTTGTCGAGTTCGGCCTGGATCTCGTCGCGAGTGAAGCGGATGCCTGGCGGACAGCCGTCGACGACGCAGCCCAGCGCCGGCCCGTGGCTTTCGCCCCAGGTGGTGACGCGGAAAAGATGGCCGAACGTGTTGTGCGACATGGAACCAGCCCTGCCGGCGTCGGAGCCGGCTCAGCGCATGACCCCGAAAATCGGAGCGATTTTCGGAAAGGATCATGCACAAAATCAAAAGTGCTACAGCGTCCCTTGCGCGTCCAGGAGGACGCGCGACACTGTCGCCTGCCTTCTATTGGCGTTTTCCACAGTGGTCAAACTGTGATCCCGCGGATTTAGTTTTGACACATTCGATTGGTTTCTGCTCAGTTCCGTTCCGTTGGACCGAGCCGCTGTACCGGCAATGATTAAAGAGGACGATGATGCGTATCCTGATTGGCGCTGTTGCCGCCACGCTGTTGATTTCCACCGCCGCCTTCGCCGGCCAGACCGAAGGCCTGATCAAGAAGGTCGACAAGGATGCGCTGACGCTGACGCTGGACGACGGCAAGTCCTACAAGCTGAACGCCGAAACCGACCTCGATGCGCTGAAGCCAGGCATGGACATCGTCCTCGCCTACGACGTGACCAATGGCGAGAACGTCGTCACCGACATGGAATTGCCGGACACCGGATCGACCGAGTAGGACGCGTCGATATTCAGCTGATGCCGGCCCGACCTGATCTCAACATACGCTAGGTCATCGGTCTCAGAGCCACTCCAGGCGCCGGCCGTCCAGTCTGAGCACGCGATCCTGCGGCACTTCCATGCTGACCGCATCTTGTTCGGACATCCCCAGTACCAAGCGGAACATTACGCGCATGATGCCACCATGGGTCACGCAGACCGTCTGGCGATCGAGCGCGTCGAACCACGGCTTCACCCGTTCGAGCAGCATCTGGTAGCTTTCGGCGCCCTCGCCGGGCGGCTGGAAATTCCATTTATCGAGGCGGCGGCGCCTGGTCGAACCGGGATTGTTCGCCTCGAGTTCGGCAAAGGTGAAACCCTGCCAGTCGCCAAAGCTCAATTCCACGAGCAGCGGCTCGGTACGATAGGCGTGCGGATCGAGCTTCATCGCCGCGCGCAGGCGCTCCATCGTCTCGCGCGTGCGCCGCATCGGGCTGGCGACAAAATCGAAATCTTCGGGCTTGTCGATGAGTTCGGCCAGCCTGCGCCCGTTGCGGCTAGCCTGCTCGCGGCCGAGCTCGTTGAGGTCGGTATCGGCCTGCCCCTGCAGCCGGGCCTCGGCGTTCCACGCCGTCTGGCCGTGGCGCACGATATAGACGAGCGGGTACATCAGGTCTTCCGGAAGAGGTCAGGCGGTGGCGTCAGTCCTTGACCGTCGAAATATCCGGCGCGTCGACCGCCTTCATGCCGACGACATGATAGCCGGAATCGACATGATGGATCTCGCCGGTGACGCCGCGCGAAAGGTCGGACAGGAAATAGACGCCGGAATCGCCAACCTCTTCCTGCGTGACCGTCTGCTTCAACGGCGAATTGTATTCGTTCCACTTCAGGATGTAGCGGAAATCGCCGATGCCGGATGCGGCAAGCGTCTTGATCGGGCCGGCGGAGATCGCGTTGACGCGGATCTTCTTGGCGCCGAGATCGACGGCCAGATAGCGCACGCTGGCCTCGAGTGCCGCCTTGGCGATACCCATGACGTTGTAGTGCGGCATCACCTTTTCCGCGCCGTAATAGGTCAGCGTCAGCAGCGAGCCGCCGTCGGCCATCAGCGCCTCGGCACGTTTGGCGATGGTGGTGAAGGAATAGACCGAAATATCCATGGTGCGCAGGAAATTGTCGCGCGTCGTCTCGACATAGCGGCCGGTCAGTTCGTCCTTGTCGGAAAAGGCGATGGCGTGGACGAGGAAATCGAGCTTGCCACCCCAGTGCTTGCTGACATTTTCGAACACCGCATCGAGGCTGGCCGGGTCGGTCACATCACAATGGCCGGCGACATGCGCGCCCAGTTCCGCCGCGAGCGGCTCGACGCGTTTCTTGAACGCCTCGCCCTGATAGGTCAGCGCGATCTCGGCGCCATGGTCGACACAGGCCTTGGCGATGCCGTAAGCGATCGAGCGATTGTTGGCGATGCCAAGGATAAGGCCGCGCTTGCCGGCCATAAGGCCCCGTCCACCCGCCATGTCAGCGCTCTCCGCAAGGTTCTCTACTTTGTGGAGTGCCTATCGCACAGCCACAGTGCCCCTTCAAGCGTTCAAAGCGGACAGTTCGGGGGACAAAGCCGCTGGTCTACAGAGCCGCGCGTCCTTTGGGCGGCGCAAAGGACGCTGTAGCGCCTTGACCTTGCAGTCGTGGGCCAGTGGAAAAATCCGACACCTAGTGTCCGTGTGGCACGGCGGAAGATGATCCTTTGGCGGAAAGTTCGTTGGCCCGTGGCCGAAGCACGCTCATGACCCCGAGCCGACAATGGGACCGCTTACATCGAACGACCGCTTGATGTCGCTACCGAGTCCTTCCGTCACAGCAGAAATCCCGTCTCGAATCCTTTGCCACGTGTAGGTTTGACCTCACGGAAGCCGAGAATTACAGATAGACTTATATTAGTGGATGCTATATTAGGGTGCGGGGACGCGAGGGGCCGCTAGTGTACTCGGATTGCCGTCCTTTCCTTAGATTGATTGGGCCATTCGCGATTGAGAGCGCGGATGGCGCGGACGTCACGCCGCATGGCAGACGGTCTAAAGCGCTCTTGGCCATGCTCGCCCTGGCACCCAACGGTACGCGGAGCCGAAAATGGCTGCAAAGCAAGCTCTGGAGCACTCGCGGCGAGGAGCAGGGTGCAGCGAGCTTGCGGCAGGAGCTGTCCGAGGTTCGGAAGTCGCTCCGCCGCGCCGGCATTGATCTAATCTCGACCGATCGTGATGTGGTTCGACTCGACGTCGCTTCGATCGGCATCGATTTGAACGATCCACCCGAAGGCTCTGCCACGCGTGATCTGCTTGAGGGCCTCGATATTCGCGATCCAGAGTTCGAGGATTGGCTTCGTGAGCAAAGAAGCCAATGGCCCCGGCCTCGCACAGTGCCAGCAAACGTCTCTCCTGTTGCCGCGGCAGATCAGTTGTCCGGACAGCGAAGCGCCTCACTTCTGAATTCGTCGCGGCTATGCTTGGGCCTGGTTCGCGATGCCAGGTGGACGGAGGGCTCCGCTAACAGGGCCGTCAGCGACCTTGTCCTGGATCTGGTGGTTCGATCGATCCTGAATTTCGAAGTGGTCGACGTCGTGGATTTTCAAGCGCAGGGACCGCTGACCCAAGCGCCTGACACAGCGCTACCAGACTGGCTGTTGCAAACCAGGGCAACGGTGGTGGGCGACAGAGTGGGCCTGACATTTGCATTAATTGCGCCCGGTGACAGCCGGCTCTTGTGGTCGCATACGGATTTTCTCGAGCCGGCCGACCTGACTGGCCCGGCGAGCCTGAAGCTGATGTCGTTGGTCAATCAGATCGTGTTTTCGATCCTCGAATTCGTTCTCGATCCTAAGTCCATCCGCGACGAGCCCCGACACCGGGCGTCTCGGCTTGCATTGACAGCGCTGCGACAGGTATTCCGCATGCGCGATACGGACCTGGATTCGGCGGAGCGCATGCTCGCCGAAGCATATGAGCTCGACCCGCGTAGCACGTATCTGGCGTGGCAGCTGTTTGTGTTTGTCACCCGCTTTGGCGAGAGACGGGTCGGCCGCTCGGGCACCTTTCACGATCAGGTTCGGGAATGCGCCAGTCGCGCCGTCGAAGTGGCCCCCTTCAATCCTATCACCCTGGCGTTGGCCGCTCATGCCCATTCGTTCGTCTTTCGTGAATACGCACAGGCACTGGAACTCGCCGATCGAGCGATAGCCGCTAACCCGCTACAAGCCATTTGCTGGGACATGCGCGCCTTGACGCTCGGCTATCTCGGCGAAGTGAAGCGTGGCTATGAGGATGCGATGCGCGCACGTGCACTGGGCGGGCCTCCCCTGTATCGTTACTGCATCGATACCACGTGCTGCATCTTGGCAACTCTGAACGGGCGCTTCGAGGAGGGGATACGTCACGGCGAGCGTGTCCTTGCGCAGCAACCCACATACCTACCCGCTTTGAGATACTCGGCTGCCTGCCACGGGCATTTGGGGCAGACTGTGGAGGCAGTTCGAACTATCGAACGCTTGCGCGCCTGGGAGCCGGATTTCTCGCTCGAGCTGCTTTCGGAGGAGAATTATCCAATTGCAGGCGTACTCGGAGTTTCGGTTATCAAGAGCGGGTTGTCGCGGATAACGCTGCCAAGGTACGCACCCTAGCGCTGCGCACCGCAGGCGTTACGTCGAGGCTCCGACCACCAGTTGGCGCGGATCAAATTTAGAAGCTTTAGTTGAGGGGTGGACATGATGTCGACAATTGATCTTAATAACAAGTTGTTTAGCGCCCGATTCTTAGTAAGTGGATCGGCCATAAGGCAATATCCGCTGATATTGGGTGACGCAAGTCCTGAAAAATCTCTTGAGGAATACATCAAAAATAGAGGCGGCGAAAAACTGCATCCTTTCGCGTCTATGATGACCAAGAGCAGCGTTCTGTCGATTCAAGAAGAGCAGATCGTGATAACGATTTCTGATGACCCTGTGGAGGGTGCCATGCGCCTTTCGCCAGCCTTCCTGGCGGGGCCGAGCGCAGGTCGAGGTCGAGGCAGGGGCAGAGGGCGCGGACGAGGACGGGGACGCGGCAGGGGGCAAACGGCTTTCGAAACTGGCGAGGAGGCTTTGCCGGCGTGGCACGACAAGCGTGCCTTGCACAGGATCGGACTAAGCGTCGCCAACAAATATCTCGGTGCGATCTGGGAGGACATTCTTATCGATCCCCCGCCCGGACCTTCAGAGAGCCTCAGGGAGACAGAAGCGCTTATCGATCTGCAGAAGAGGAGGGAAGGTGACCCGCTGCGGCGCGAGGAGATCGTCCGCCAGGCATCGTTCGGGATTTTGGACTACACGGCGCCGCTCGGAATAGACACTCTCGCGGGCTTCGAGGGGACATGCGCATTGATCGTTGCGATCCTCGAACTCACGGAGGAGATCGGGCTCAACTACAAAGATCGATTCAATCGGCCACGGCCCAACATCATTGAGCCGAGGCTGTGGCCGGCGCTTCCGGTTCCCTCGCACGCTTCCTACCCGTCCAACCATTCATTTCAGTCATTTGCAGTGGCGAACGTTCTGCAACGGATGCTGCCTGAGCACGCCGGCGTAACCGCGGTTTATGAGCGCGCCCGCCGGGTGGCCGAGAACAGGGAATGGGCCGGGCTGCACTACGCCAGCGACACCGATGCCGGCGAGGAACTGGCTGCGCGCATTTCTCCGTACTTGGTGGACGCGATGGATGAAACGATCCGACGCGCCCAGAGCGAATGGTAGGTGGGTGCCATGATGGACGACATCAAGAAGGGCGAAGGCCATCTTTGTTATGACTGGTACCACTACCTGTGGCACCTGATCGCAATCGGCGCCTTACGCGATCGTCCGCGCATCCCTGAAGCGCGGTTGCCGCACGAGGCCGCATACCTGCTGGAGGCCGACGCCTGGGATTTGTTGGGTACTGACAAGCCCGGTTACGGCGAGGTCATTGCCCAGATCGATACGGGAGTGAACTCAAGCCATCCCAATCTCGAGCCTCGTATCCTTTCTGCGGTCAGCTTCGCCGCTCACCCTTTCGGGTTGAGTTACGTCACACCCAAGCAGCAACCGCTGGTCTTGCGAGGGCCGGAAAAAAAGCAGAGCAAGAGCTTTGTGGGCGACGATACCTGGGCGTGGGCGGCAAGCCTGATCAAATCGAGGAACAATGCGCAGGAAGTCGAGGTTCAGAAATCGCTGCTTCGAGCACTGAAAGATGGGCGCGGCGTAATTCAGGAGACTGCTGAGACCTCGCGTATGCGCTACTCAGCGCACGGGACCGCCTGCGCTGGGCTGATGGTCGGCGCCCCTGCGGCCCCGCCCACGAAGTTGAGGCAATTTAGCAACGGTGAAGGCGCAATACCTTATTGGGGGGTCGCCCCAGGCGCTGAACTCCTGCCGATCGAGATTTCAGCACGGCCCGACGCAGCGCAGCTCATTCTGGCGTTCCTCTATGCCCGCGACCAGAAGGTTTCAGTCATACACTTTCCCCGGGAAGTACCCGATCCATGGCGAGCGCACCGTTCCTATCCTGGATATGGCGACAGCAGATATACTTCGGTCGAACAGGCAAAGCCAATTTGGGATTATTTCGAGACGCTTTTCGAGGCGATCAGCGAGGAAATCCCCATCATCTGCGCAGCCGGCAACGATGGCTACGACCATCTGATTTACCCGGCGAGCAAGGCCGGCGAAAGCAATGGCGTGGTTGCGGTGGCGGCCGCCACTTATCGGGCGAGACGTTCAGCATATTCCAACTACAGCGGCGATCCGACCGACAATTCCGTCACCATTTCCGCGCCGTCCGACGACCAGGAGGTGTGTACACGCTGCCAAATACGACTGGACCGTGAGTCGCTGCGTTCACGTGACCACAATTTCGAGATCTACGAGAAGCTCCCCCAGGTTGAATACGCGCCGCAGGGCGTGCTCACCACGGACATCCCGGGCCACCACGGCTATTCCGGCGGACAGCTGGAAGGAATCCAGCCACCGGGCGTCGAAAGCAGAGACCGCGCCGGGCTCTACACAGTATTTGGCGGAACATCTGCAGCCTCGGCCATCGTCGCGGGAGCAGCCGCTTTGTTGCAGTCGAAACATCGCTCCACCGGTAGGCCGCTCAACGGCATAGAGGTTAAGGCGAAGATGACCCAGTCAGGCGCAAAGGAGGTTTCATGGCCTTGGCTTAAAAAAGCTGACGTTCCGATTCTACCGGACAGCCCTAATTGCGAGAGAAGGGTGCCTTCGTTCGATCAGCAGTTTGGAGCGGGGCTGCTTGACCTCCGTAAGTTGCTGAGCTGAGGGTCCCGCCGAATTTTGACTAAAAGGTCGGCTGCAAGCCGCCAAAGCCGGGCCCGAATGGATTTCTGACGTAATTCTGACGTGCCCGCCACGGCGGGCTTACGATCCGCCTACGCCGTCCAGTCATATTCGAGCGACATTTGAAACCGCTCGGGGGCCGGACTCCAATGCATCCGATCACTGCCTATACGAATCCACAGACTGACCGCGTGCTCCCGTCATTCGGCATGGGTGAAACGAAATTCCAGCGCGCCATCGCCACGATCATGTTTACCGACGTGGAGGACTCGACCGGCTTGGCGAGCGCACTTGGCCTGATCGAAACCACGCGGTTCATGATCGAGCACTTCACGTTGACCCGCCAGGTCGTGGTGGCCAATGGGGGGATCGTTCAAAACTTTACAGGCGACGGCGTGCTAGCTCTCTGGCTGGGGAGCGAAATGACGCCCAGCGAAACGGCGCTAAAGGCGCTGGCCGCCGTCGCGGAACTGGTACCGGAAATCTCGCTCGGCAACGCTTGGAAGCGTTCAATGGGCTCCCTGTCGCGCCGCATCAGGATCGGCTTACACTCCGGCGAGGTGATGTTCGTCAACGATCGCCAGCGGGATTTCTCTTTTCTGGTCGGCTCGGAGGTAAATTTCGCCCGCCACGTCGAGCAGGCTGGCAAGAGGGAGAATGGCGCAGGCGTCGATGCGCTGGTGATGGTCAGCGGTGCGACCCTCCACCTTGCTGGCCTGGCGACTGCATCGATCGACCCCTACAAGCTTGTGCGGCTAACCCCCGCCGAACTGGCTCATCGCCAGTCGGTCGACTGGCCTCGACCGTGTTCGCGAAGCGGAACTATGGCGCGTGCAAATGTCGGCCTTTGAGGCGTTAGCTGACGTTGAACCTACTTCGGCCAAATGGCGGCTCCTGGCGCTGGTTGCTCGTTTCCTGTCAATAACCGACGCGGCATGAAACCACTCACGCCCGCTTACGACGTCAAGCGCCAGCCTTTTCGACCGTCAGCGCTTTCGCCGGCGCATCAGCGCCTCTAGCTCGGCGTCGCCGCCTTCCGGCAGCATCAGCCGCACGTGCGCGTAGAGGTCGCCGTGACCGCCGGCCTTTTCCGGCAGGCCCCTGCCCTTCAGCCGCAGAACCTTGTCCGAGCTCGACCAAGGGGGGACGTTGACCGCAATCCTGCCGGTCGGGGTTTCGACTGCCACCTTGGCGCCATGCACCGCATCGGCCAGTTCCACCGGCAGGTCGACATGCAGGTCGCGGCCCTCGACGCGGTAGCGCGGGTGCCGGCGGAAACGGATCTTGACCAGCGCATCGCCCGGCTGCCCCGGTCCTTGCTCACCCTGGCCTTTCAACCGGATGGTCTGGCCGTCCTCGACATAGGCCGGCAACTTGACCGCCATCTTGCGGCCGTCGGGGAACATCGCCGTCACTTTCTCGGCGGTGGCGGCTTCCTCGATGGTGACGTCCAGCGTCACGTTGAGATCTGCGGCCGTCGGCGCCTGACGGCGGCCGCCCGTGCCGGCGCCGCGCTGCTGGCTGAAAGCATCGCCGAAGATCTGGCTGAAGATGTCGCTGTTGCCGTCGAACGGATCGCCGCCGGGACGGCCCGTGCGGAATTCGAAATGCGCGCCGCCCGGCCCTTGCTGCCGGCGGAAACCGGCGAAAGGATCGGCGCCGCCGGCCGCACTCTCGAAACCCTGAAACCGCGGTTTGCCTTCGGCGTCGATCTCACCGCGATCGAAAGCCGCCCGGTTCTTCTCGTCGCCGACGATCTCGTAAGCCTGGTTGGCGGCGGCAAAACGCTCCTTTGCCTTGGGATCCGGATTCTGGTCCGGATGATACTTCTTGGCGAGCTTCCGGTACGCCGATTTTATGTCCTTGGCCGATGCGTTCTTGGCAACGCCCAGCACCTCATAGGGGTCGCGCATGCTTACTGCCCTGGAGAAGGAGTGGTTCCATGATCGCCTCCTATATGCGCTTGCATAGGAAGAAATTCCAGTGGCTTACCGCTATATAGCCGGCGGAAAATCAGAGCGCCTTGAAGTCCTGCATTCGCCAGGCGCTGCCGCCGGCCAGGCATACTTCGCCTTTGAACAGCGCGACGCCGTCGAAGCTCTCGCGCGACGCGGTGAAGCGACGGCATGTCTCACCGTTAGCCCTGAATTCTGCGAGCTCGGTGATGGAGCCGCGCGAGCCGGTGTCGGCATTCGCCCAGGGAATGGCCTGCCCGGCCAGTTGCTCGACGTCGGCGGAGGACACGGCGTTGCGGATCGTAGCCTGGTCGGAAGCGCGGTCCTGATCGAGCGGCGTGACTGAGGCCGGCGTGCTCGAGGTCAGTATCGAGCGGTCCACCTCCGCCTGCTCCAGGCTGAAGCCGCCCCCGCCACAGGCGGCAAGCGGCAGGATGATTGTCACGATCATGGCTTTGGCGCTGGCCGAAGCGATAACGCTCCATTGCCCACTGTCAAAAGCTTGCGCGATACGCGACAATCGGCAATCTCCCCAGCCGGCGACAAATTTGGGAAAACTATGAGCGAAACCGGGTTAACAAGCGGTGACTTTACCGAGGCGGCGGAGCCGTTCCGGCTTTTTGCGGCGTGGCTCGACGACGCTACGAAGAGCGAGATCAACGACCCCAACAGCGTCGCACTGGCGACGGTCGATGCCGAGGGCATGCCGAATGTGCGAATGGTGCTGCTCAAGGGGTTCGATGAGGGTGGTTTTGTCTTCTACACGAATTTCGAGAGCGCCAAGGGCCGTGAGATTCTTGGCAGCATGAAAGCGGCGATGTGCTTCCACTGGAAATCGCTGCGCCGGCAGGTGCGAGCGCGCGGCCCGGTGGAGATCGTCACCGACGCCGAAGCCGACGCCTATTACGCGACGCGTCCGCGCGGCAGCCGCATCGGCGCCTGGGCCTCCAAACAGTCGCGGCCGCTGGAGAGCCGCTTCGCGCTGGAAAAGGCGGTCGCCGAATACACGGCGCGCCATGCGATCGGCGACATCCCGCGGCCAAAACACTGGTCAGGTTTCCGCATCGTGCCGCAGACCATCGAGTTCTGGCACGACCGTCCGTTCCGGCTGCACGACCGTGTGGTGTTTTCGCGCAATGCCGAGGGCGGCTGGGACAAGGTGAGGCTTTATCCGTAGGGCACGACGGTGGAGCGCCGGCGCCCATTTTTTCAGCCCTTCTTCCTGGTCATGAAGGCGGCCAAGGCCGGGCCGCTTCTGGCGGATTTCCAATTCCCACGATCACGATCTCGTGTGCGTGAAACGTTCCAGCTTGCCGGAACGAACCAGGAAAGGGCTCAACGCGCCGCTGGCGCAAATTCAGGAGGAAGCAATGCATTCACTCAGGTTGGTCACGATGGCCGGTCTTGCCTGCCTTTTCGCTTCGCAAGCCTTTGCGGAGGACGCGATGGGGACAATGACGGTGATGAAGGGTGGGGAGGTTATGGCGATCATGCCCGATGGGCATATGGGCACCATGATGCCCGACGCGAAGATGAGCGCCGAAATGATGAAAATGGCGAAACCGATCAAGCATTGCATGATGTTGATGACCGACGCCAAAGGCAAGACGTTCATGATCGACACGTCTTCGGCAAAGGCCCAGGCCGAATGTAAAAAAATGGCGATGTGACAAAGAGATCATGGCAAGAAAACCCGCCGGTTGCTGCCGGCGGGTCCACGATGCGAGACAAGGCCAGAAGGTCTAGGCCTTCTTCCTGGTCATGAAGGCCGTCAAGGCTGCGCGGGCCTCGTCGGATTTGAGCCGCTCGCGGAAATGCTGGCTTTCCTGGCCGATGCGCTCGACAAGGGCGTCGCGCGAGCCGCGCATCAGGTCGCGCGCGATCTTCAGCGCTTGCGGCGGTTTGGCAGCGATCTGGCCCGCCGCCGCCAATACCGATGCTTCGAGTGCCTCCTCCTCGACCACCTCATAGATCAGCCCGGCGGCTTTCGCGCGCTCGGCCGAAAAGCCCTCGCCGAGGCCAAGCAGCGCGAAGGCGCCTTGGCGGCCGAGGATCTGCGGCGCGAGCAGGCTCGATCCTGCCTCCGGCACAAGGCCGAGATCGACGAAGGGCGTTCGGAATAGTGTGCGCCGCGTGGCGAACGTCAGGTCGCAATGCAGGTTGAGCGTGGTGCCGATACCGACGGCAATGCCGTCGACGCCGGAAACCATCGGCTTTTCCACCTTGGCCAGCGCCATCAGGAAATCCCAGACCTCGGAACCGCCTTCGCCGCCCGAGGCGACGACCATGAAATCGGCAAGGTCGTTGCCGGACGAGAAGGCACCGGGGACGCCGAGAAAGACATGGACGCGGATCGCCGGATCGGCGTCGCCGCCGGCAAGAGCCGCCGACATCGTCGCGTACATGGCGCGGGTCAGGGCGTTCTTCTTGTCCGGACGATTCATGCGGATGATCTGGATGGCGCCCTGGCGCTCGACGAGGATGTGCTCTGTCACGGATTGGTCCTTTGTGAATTTCGGGCCTTTGTGAATTTCGGCGCGTGCGAACGTCAGGCTGAAATCAGCGCCTTGCCGGCAACGGCAAGGCTGTCGGCGCCGCCGACGACGCGCTCTTTGAGCGCGGCCAGTTCGCCAAGCAGGTTCTCGGCGAAGAACCGGCAAAGCGCGATGCGGTTTTGGTCGGCAAGCGCGCCGCGCGCCAGATAGGCCCCGCCCGCGGCAAGCGAGATCAGCCTGAGATAGGGTGTGGCGCCGGCCAGCGCCTCGTCCGATCGGCCTTCGGCTTGCAGGTCTTGCAGGAAACGGGTTGCCTGGGAGAGCTCGTCGAGCGCCTGGTCGAGGCGATCGGCGGTGCGGCCGAAGCCTTCAAGGTTCGACGCTCGCACCGCATCGGCGACGGCCTTGAGTTCGGCGATGTAGCCATGCACATGCCGGCCGCCGCCGAGCGGCAGCTTGCGTGTCACCAGATCGATCGCCTGGATGCCATTGGTGCCTTCGTAAATGGGCGCGATGCGCGCGTCGCGATAAAGTGCTGCGGCCCCTGTCTCCTCGATGAACCCCATGCCGCCATGCACCTGCAGCCCAAGCGAGGCGACCTCGACGCCGACGTCGGTCGAAAAGGCCTTGGCCAGCGGCGTCAACAGATTGGCGCGCTCCTGCCAGTGCTTTGCATCTTCGCTCTGCGACGCAAGATCGATGGCGTGGGCGCAGGAATAGCAGATGGCACGGGCAATCTGGGTCAGCGCCTTCATGGTCAGAAGAGTGCGCTGGATGTCGGGGTGATGCACGATCGGCGCCATGCCGGCACCGCCATAGCTTGCCGCCTTGCCTTGGCGGCGATCATTTGCATAGGCGAGCGCCTTCTGCGTCGCCGCCTCGGCGACCGCGACGCCCTGAATGCCGACGGCAAGGCGCGCATTGTTCATCATGGTGAACATGCAGGCGAGGCCCTTGTTCTCCCCGCCGACCAGCCAGCCGATCGCGCCGGGCGCGGTGCCTTCGAAGCCATCACCATAAATCATCGTGCAGGTCGGCGAAGCGTGGATGCCCAGTTTGTGCTCCAGCCCGGAGCAGAAGACGTCGTTGCGTGCGCCCAGCGCGCCATCGTCGCCGACCAGGAATTTCGGCACCAGGAACAACGACAGGCCGCGCGTGCCGGCCGGCGCGTCCGGCAGCCGCGCCAGCACCAGATGGATGATATTGTGGGTGAAATCGTGCTCGCCATAGGTGATGAATATCTTTTGCCCGAAGATGCGGTAGGTGCCGTCGCCGGCCGGCTCGGCGCGGGTTCGCAAGGCATTCAGGTCCGAGCCTGCCTGTGGCTCGGTCAGGTTCATGGTGCCCATCCATTCGCCGGAGACCAGCTTTTCCAGGTATCTGGCCCTGAGCGCCTGCGAGCCGTGCTTGTCGAGTGCTTCGACCGCGCCCATGGTCAGCGTCGGGGCGATGCCGAACGCCATCGAGGCGGAGTTCCACATTTCGAGCGCGGCGACGCCGAGCATGGCCGGCAGCGCCTGGCCGCCATACGCTTCCGGCGCGGACAGCGCATTCCAGCCGCCGCCGATCCAGCGGCGATAAAGTTCCTTCCAGCCGGGCGGGGTAGTGACGGCAGCGCCGTTGAGCACCGCGCCGTGCTGGTCGCCGACCGTGTAGAGCGGCGCCACCTCCTCGCTGGCGAAGCGGCCGGCCTCGGCCAGAATGGCGTCGACGAGGTCCTCACCGAGATCGGCAAAAGTGCCGGCATCGAGCGCCGGCTTCAAGCCGGCGACATGCTTCAGGGTGAAGGCGATTTCCTCGACCGGTGCCCGATACATGGCGCTCGCTCCTCCTCAGCCCGGCCCTCCCCAGTCTGGCCCTCCCCAGTCTGGCAGGTCTACTTAAGACCTGTGCCGATGCAAAATCATCTGCTTTCGGAGTTCCCTGTCCATCTTCTTTTTACGTAAACGTCAAACTTTGTCACGCGGATTTTGCAATTGCCACGACGCAGGCTAAATTCGGCAAGAGAGAGCAGAACACCGAAATAGGATTGCCTCGTGCTCGCACGACCTCACACCTATCGCTGTAGCGAATGCGCCTGCTCTGGCGGACGGGCGGTTTTGCTATCATGAAGGTAAGGTCGAGAACGGTGCAGCCTATTGGTCGGATCGCGGCATATTGTGCTCACCACCATGTTCGCTGACCCCTCATCGCAAACGCGAGGCCGTGGGAACGCTGTTGCAAGTGCCGGCGCTCGACCCGTTTCATAACCCCTCTCGCCAGTGACAACCATCAAGACCATCGACGGAGAAGCTGACCGAGCCGTGGCATGCGCGGGCCGCGATCGAAAGCATTTCCTTAACCAGGGCGGTTCAGGATTTGGCTTTGGCCAGCAAGGATCTGCTGTTTGAAAACGCCGGCGCGCCCCCTTGTCCGCTCAGCGCTTCTCGTTGTCGCGGCCGCGATGACCCTGGCACTGACGCCGGCAAAGGCCTCGGATTTCTCCGAACCTTGGAAGGATGCCGACCGGGCGCTGGTCGTCGACGCCTACGAATACAATTCCATCGACTGGACCCGGCTAGCCGCCGACAAGCGTCTTGTCGGCTTCATCAACAAGGCATCCGACGGAATGCCGCCACCCTATTTCTGTTTCGGCGACGAGACCGAGACGCGGCTGTGCAAGACGCTCTGGAAACGCCATGCGATGGCACAGGAACTGTTCCAGACGCGCAAGGTGGTGGCCAAGGCGCTGGGCCTGAAATGGGGTGCCTATCATCTCGCCCGCCCCGGCAACCCCGTGGGACAGGCCAATAATTTCATCAATTTCGTGAAACCCGGGCCGGATGACCTGCTTGCCCTCGACATCGAGGACGATGATCCCACCCAATGGATGTCGCTCGATGATGCCGAGGAATTCGTGCGCCATGTGCATCGTCGGGTTGGCCGCTTTCCAGTGCTCTACACCAACGGCACGACAGCCCGGCATATCGCCGACAACAAGTATAAATACCCGCTCCTGTCCCGGCTGCCGCTGTGGTATGCGCGCTACAAGCCAGACATCGGCGTGCATTTTCCGATGGGCAACTGGCAGGGTTATGCGCTCTGGCAGTTTTCGGCGCGAGCAAATTGCGGCCGGTTCCGCTGCCCTTACAGGGTCGTGGGCACACCCAACGATATCGACGTCAGCGTCGCGCCGATGAACGCCACGGAATTGCGCGCGCAGTGGCCGTTCGGCGGCCTGATTGACGTGCAGCCGGATTATCTCGCCTCGATACCGGTGCCGCTCTCACGCGAAGCCGGGCTCGCCGGCGGTACCATCACTTACGCAAGCGTGACGCCAGCAAGCTTCGAGGAGATAGTCGCGGTATTCAGGGCGCGCCTGGCCAGGTTCAGCAGCGGCTTTCAAATGCCTGCGGCGAAGGCGGCGCCGGGCCTTCTGCGCGGGATTGCCGAATATGTCGCCTGGACGCGAAACGAAAAGCGTGCGGCATCGGTGCCAGGATTTGTCTCCACCGCCGATGCGGTCAGCAGCGTCTCGACCGAATTCGACCACGGCTTGCGCTGAGGCCGAAGGCAGCCCGAAGCATCAGTTCGCCTGCTCGCGCGCCACCGCCAGCCAGCCAATGTCGCGGCGGCAAAAGCCTTGCGGCCAGTCGATCCGGTCGAGCGCGGCGTAAGCCTTCTTCTGCGCCTCGCCGACGGTGCGGCCGGTCGCCGTGATGTTGAGCACGCGACCGCCATTGGCGACGAGTGCGCCGCCGTTGATGGCGGTGCCGGCATGAAATATCTCGACGCCCTCACCCGCCGCCGCCTCGACGCCGCGGATGACCGAGCCCCTTTCCGGCGTGCCGGGATAACCCCTGGCTGCCATCACCACGGTGAGCGCCGCCTCGTCGCGCCAGCGCACCGAGGTGTGCGCCAGCTGGCCGTCGGCGGCTGCGTTGAGCAGGACGAGCAGATCGTCCTTCAGCCGCATCATCAGCACCTGGCATTCCGGGTCGCCGAAACGGGTGTTGTATTCGATCAGCTTCGGCCCCTTGTCAGTAATCATCAGCCCGGCAAACAGCACGCCGGAAAACGGAGCGCCTGTTTCAGCCATGCCGCGCATGGTCGGCTCGACGATCTCGCGCATGGTTCGGTCGATCATTTCCGGCGTCATCACCGGCGCCGGCGAATAGGCGCCCATGCCGCCGGTGTTCGGGCCGGTGTCGCCGTCACCGAGGCGCTTGTGGTCCTGCGCGGTGCCGAAGGGCAGCGCGGTGGTGCCGTCGCACAGGCAGAAGAAACTTGCTTCTTCGCCGACGAGAAACTCCTCGACCACCACTTCCGCGCCGGCCTGGCCGAAGGAGCCGTCAAAACAGGCGTCGAGCGCGGCCAGCGCCTCGTCAAGCGTCATGGCGACGGTGACGCCCTTGCCGGCAGCGAGGCCGTCGGCCTTGATGACGATCGGCGCACCCGTCTTCTCGACATAGGTCCTGGCCGAAGCCAGATCGTCGAAGCGGCCATAGGCGGCGGTCGGGATGCCGTATCTGGCGCAGAGGTCCTTGGTGAAACCTTTCGAGCCTTCCAGCCGTGCCGCTGCCTTTGACGGTCCGAAGACACGGATGCCCTCGGCGCGCAGGTCGTCGGCAATGCCGGCGACCAGCGGCCCTTCCGGCCCGACCACGACTAGGCCTATTTCATTCTCGAGGCAAAACCGGGCAACCGCCGTGTGATCCGCAATATCGAGCCTCACCAGCTCGGCTTCGCGGCCGATGCCCGGATTGCCGGGCACCGCGTAGAGTTTGGTCAGCAGCGGCGACGCCGCGATCTTCCAGGCAAGCGCATGCTCTCGTCCGCCGGAGCCGATCAGCAAAACACGCATGCCCAGATTCCTTGCCATTTCACGACCAGGACTGCGCTATTGCGCCGCGCGCGACGGGTCAAGACATTTGGCTGCCGAAGCGCCGATTGCGCGTGGCCAGCGTGCGGGGGCTGCTTGACGCTTGACGGCATTCGCCTCTGCTGCCACTCCAGCAAAATGGAAACCGTCCAGTCGAAAGCGGCCCAGGGCCGCGTCGCAGATGCGCCGAGCGGCCACTGGGTCTATCGCGTGCTGCCGCGGCGGTTGTGGCCCTATGCGCAGCTTGCCCGGTGGGACCGGCCGATCGGCTGGCAATTGCTGCTGTGGCCATGCTGGTGGTCGGCTGCGCTTGCCGCGAGCGCCTATCCGCGTCCGACGGACCCGCTTTTCTCTCTGCTGCCGTCGCCGTGGTATCTGCTGCTGTTTTTTCTTGGCGCGTTCGCCATGCGCGGCGCCGGCTGCACCTACAATGATTTGGTCGACGAGGACATCGACAACCAGGTGGAACGCACGCGCTCGCGGCCGCTGCCGGCCGGCAAGGTCACGCGCCGGCAGGCCTGGATGTTTGTTGTCGTGCAGGCACTGGTCGGCCTTGCCGTGCTTTTGCAGTTCAACAGCTTCGCCATCTTGCTCGGCATCGGCTCGCTGGTCATCGTCGCCGTCTACCCGTTCATGAAGCGGTACACCAATTGGCCGCAACTCGTTCTCGGCCTTGCCTTTTCCTGGGGAGCGCTGATGGGATGGGCGGTCGAGTTCGGCGATCTCGATGGGCCGGCAATCATGCTCTATATCGGCTCGATCCTGTGGGTGATCGGCTATGACACGATCTATGCGCATCAGGACAAGGAAGACGACGCCATCGTCGGCGTGCGCTCGACGGCGCGCCTGTTCGGCGACAATACCAAGGTCTGGCTGGCCGGGCTTTATGGCGGAGCGCTGGTCTGCTTCGCCATCGCCTTTGCCTCGGCACAGGCACCGGTGCCTGCACTTGCCGGGCTGATCGCCGCCGGCGCGAATCTGGCGCGGCAGATCGGCGTGCTCGACATCGACGATCCGGACCAGTGCCTGAGGCTGTTCAGATCGAACAACCAGGTCGGCTGGCTGATCTTCCTCGGCCTGATCGGCGGCGCGGTCTGGGTGGCGCTGAAGCCGCTGGTTTAGCTATTCCCGCGAAATAAGCTCTTCGCCGCCGATGACCAGCCTGAGGCCGAGGTCGCCGGCGCGGCGGCGGGCGAGGAAGCGCGGGCGGCGCATGGTCGAGACGCGACCCTTGCGGCGGTCCTGCGCCGGCAGCGCCTTGATGGCGGCGCCGAGCGATTCTTCCAGCGTGCGGGCGATGCCGTCGGCCTCGATCAGCAGCATCGGCAGGCGGTAGGCGTCGGCCCAGGCGCGCCAGTCGGCGGCGACGTCGTCGAGATCGTCGGCGACCAGCAGCGGCACCGACAGCATCGGGTCATTGTGCAGAAGCTCAAGCGTCACTGTGACATTGCCATCCGGATCCTCCATTGCGCGGGCGGCGACGCCGCGAAACGCGTTGGCGGGCAGAGTGATGATCGCCGGCACGCCGCTCATCTCCAGCGTGCGGCGGATAACCGCGCCGCGCTGGTCGATGGTGAAGGTAACGTCGCCATAGTCGTCGCGGGTGGCGTAGCTCACCACCTGCGGCAGGCGGAATGGGTCGAGGCGCATATTGCGCCCGGCCCAGACTGGCTTCAGTCCAGTGTTCATATCGTGCCTTTCCTGTTTCTCCTGAGAGCCGGTGTTTCCGGTTCTCCGGGCCGGTTTTCCCAGCCTCGTTTGTGGAGAAACATTAGCGCGGGCTTCTTATCCTCGCGCTTAAGAAAGTCGGTTAAATTTTGCTGATCCGGGGCGGATGGTTATCGGAATGCCAACCGGCGCAGGCCGGCGAAAGGATCAGATAACCTTACCCGGATTCATGATGCCGGCCGGATCGAAGGCGGCCTTCACCCTGCGCATCAGCTCGATCGCCATCGGCGGCGCCGTCGCGATCAATTCGTCCCGCTTCAACTGGCCGATGCCGTGCTCGGCCGAGATCGAGCCATGAAACGCGCGCACGACGTCGTGCACGGCCTTGTTCATGACGTGGTAAAGGCCGAGAAACGCCTCGTCATCGCCGTCGGCCGGCCGGGAGATGTTATAGTGCAGGTTCCCGTCGCCCATGTGGCCGAAGCAGACGACGCGCGCGCCGGGACTGACCGATTGCACGGCGCCGGCGGCCTTTTCAATGAAGGGCGGGATTGACGCCACCGGCACCGAGATGTCGTGCTTGATCGAGGCACCTTCCGGTTTCTGCGCCTCGGGCAGCACCTCGCGGAAATTCCAGAACGCATCGCCCTGGGCCATGCTTGCCGCGATCACCGCATCGCCGACGATCGCTTGCTCGAGGCCTGCCTCCAGCACCTCCTCGATCAGCGCCCTCGCATCGTCGGCCGAACGGCCCGACGAGATCTGCATCAGCACATACCACGGCCAATCGCCGGCAAGCGGCCGCACCACGCCTTGTGCGTGGGCAAGCGTGAAGTCGTAAGGCCTCTGGCCGATCAGCTCGAAGGCGGTGAGCGCTGCCCCTGCACGGTCCATCGCCAGGCTGAACAGCGACAATGCCGCCTCCGGCGATGACAGGCCGGCAAACGCCACCTCGCGCCCCTTGGGCTTGGGGAATAGCTTGAGCACGGCGGCGGTAATGATGCCGAGCGTACCCTCGGCGCCGACGAACAGGTTCTTCAGATCGTAGCCGGTATTGTCTTTTTTCAGCTTGCGCAGATCGTCGAACACTTCACCGGTCGGCAGCACCACTTCGACGCCGAGGCACAGCTCGCGCGCATTGCCGTAGGCAAGCACGCCGGTGCCGCCGGCGTTGGACGAGAGATTGCCGCCGATCTGGCAGGAGCCTTGCGCGGCAAGCGACAGCGGAAACAGCCGGTCGGCGGCATCGGCCGCTTCCTGCAGCGTCTGCAGGATGACGCCGGTTTCGACCGTCACCGTGTTGGACAGCGTATCGATCTCGCGGATGCGGTTCAGCCGCGACAGCGACAGCACGATCTCGCGGCCGGATGCGTCCGGCACCTGGGCGCCGACCAGGCCGGTGTTGCCGCTTTGCGGCACGATGGGCGTGCCGGTTTCGGTTGCCAGCCGCAGGATGCGGCTGACCTCCTCGACGCTCCCCGGCCTCAGCACCAAAGCCGTCCTGCCGTGCCAAAGTCCGCGCCGCTCGGTGAGGTACGGTGCGATGTCCCGCTGATCGCGCAGCGCATATTTGTCGCCGACGATTGCCGCAAAGCGCGCGACGACGGCGGGGTCGAGATCGGGGGAAATGTCGTTCATGGGTGGAAACTATGGTGCTCAATCCATCTTGTCACGCGGGGCGATCTTGTCACGCGGGGCGGCGGCGCGCGAAAGCCGGTCATTGATCGCCTCGCCCAGCCCGTCGAACGGGATCGGCTCGACGGCGATGGTTTTGGCGCGACTGCTATCGAGATCCTGCAGATGGGCGAAGAGATTGCTTGCCGCCTCGCGCAGGTCGCCGGTCTCCGACAAGTTGCGCAGGGCGGCTGCATCGCGCCAGCCTTCGGCACGGCGGCGGCCGAAGGCCAGCAAGGCTTCGCCCGGTGCGACCTCCGCAGCATTGAGCCGCACTGCCGCACCTGGCGCATAGTGCGAGGCGAGCATGCCGGGCGCCTCGATGCCCGAAGCGCCGCGCAGCAACTTTGTCCCGGCCACTGCTTCGATCTCTTCGGCGGCAATGCCGCCCGGCCGCAGCAGCCGCAGCTTTCCAGCTTCGACCTTGACGATGGTCGATTCCAGCCCGACCGGCGTCGCGCCGCCGTCGACCACAAGCTTGATCCGGGGACCGAGATCGGCGGCCACGGCTTCGGCCGTCGTGGCGCTGATCCTGCCCGAGGAATTGGCGCTTGGCGCCGCCAGCGCGCGGCCGAACCTGGCAATCAGCTCGCCGCCAAAGCCTTTCGGCATGCGCAGCGCGATCGTTTCCAGGCCGGCGGTGACCAGCGGATGAATGCCGTTGCCGGGCCGTTGCGGCAGCACCAACGTCAGCGGCCCCGGCCAGAATGCCTGCGCCAATCTTTCCGACAGCGGGTCGAACAGCGCGATGCGCTCGGCCATCGCCGGATCGGCTATATGGGCGATCAGCGGGTTGAAGCGAGGTCGGCCCTTGGCTTCGAAGATACGAGCCACGGCAACGCCATTGGTCGCGTCGCCGGCCAGCCCATAAACGGTCTCGGTCGGGATGGCGACGACATCGCCGCTCTCGAGCAGCGCCAACGCCCTTTCCATCGCCTCGCCGACGGCACGAATTTCAGCCACTGTCGTCACCTCACGGATGCGGGTGCCTAATACGCTGACGCCGGGCGAGCAAGCCCAGGCATTGGCGAATCGCAAATCGCTAAAATGCTATGTTTCCCCGCAAGCCGGCATCAACTGCCCTTGGCTAGGGTGCCGTCTTGTTGGGCAAGGGGAATTATCATGCTTTCGATGCGTATCCTTGGAGCGCTTGGTTTGGCGTTTATGGCCGGCACGGCACAGGCCTCGTCGCTGGTTTTTCTCGGGCAAACGACGGCGACGCCTTCGGTGGTAAGTGCCGGCGCGCTCGAGCGGGTGAAAACACCGTCGATCGTCGCGCTCGGCGAGAAGTTGCCTGACGTCAATGAAAACGTCACCGATGAAAAGGTCGCGGCAATCCCGAGCCAGCCGAACCATGGCTTCGACGGAACCCCGATGATCATCCGCGGCGGTATTGTCGGCGATGCCTTTGCAACGCCAGCGCCCAAAGCCGCGCCGGCCACCGCTGCCGCGCCCGCCGCGGACAGCAAGGCCGACCCAAAGGTCGCCAGCAAAACCCCTGAACCAGCTGCGCAGCAGCCTGCGCCGCTAGCAGCTCCCGACCAGCCGAAATAGCGCCACAAGCGATGATTTTTCCCGGACGTCAGCCGGCTATCTTGGAGAAATCCGCGACCCGGTCGGTCGCCGCGCGGATGCGGGCGAGCAATGCCAGGCGATTGGCACGCACGGCCTGGTCCTCATCGTTTACCAGGACTTTCTCAAAGAATGAATCAACCGGCTCGCGCAACACGCTAAGCGCCAGCATGGCGGCGGAAAAGTCTTCGTTTTGAATTGCTTCGCCGGCTTGCTTCTCGGCCTGATTGACCGCGGCGTACAAGGTTTTTTCGGCGCCCTCCCGGAACAGCGCCGGCTCAACACGGTCGGCGATCGTCGTGTTCTTCTTCTCCTCGGCAGCCACGATGTTGGCAGCGCGCTTGGTGCCGGCAAGCAGGTTCCTGCCGTCCTCGCTGTCGAGGAAGGAGCCAAGCGCTTCGACGCGGCGGACGATTTGCAGGAGGTCGTCGTTGGACGATTGGCCGATCTCCCCCCCAGAGGGGGAGATGCCCGGCAGGGCAGAGGGGGGCGCGACAGAATGAGACGCTGGCGGGACAGCGCCCCCCTCTGTCGGCTGCGCCGACATCTCCCCCTCCAGGGGGGAGATCGGGCGCGAACCTGCCGCCAGAACCGCGTCGATCAGATCATGCCGCGCGCCCTGATCGCGGAGATAGACCTTCAGGCGGTCGTGGAAGAAGGCGAGGAGGTCAGCACCAACAGAATCAATGGAAGGGAGTTCTCCGAGCGTAGACTTTCGGTCCAAGCCTCCTGAAAAGATAACAACGCTTCGGACATCCTGATCGCGCTGGTCATGGCTAACTTTGGTAATCGGATAAGAGCGATCCAAGGGGCGGAGCGGATATCGCTCCCACATACGATCGGCAAACTGGAACGTTATCGTAGCAAAGGCATAGCGCCCGTCTTCGGGTAATAGTTCGCGATAATAAATTAGAACACCGTCCTTCTGGAACGCCAAAAGCGTCAACCGATACGCACTTTCGATGACGTTCAAAAGCCCGAGCGTCACCTCATTCTCTAGGATCAATCTCACAACGCCCAATGCGGCTCTCCGCAGCGCATAGGGATCTTTCGATCCGGTCGGCTTTTCATCAATGGCCCAAAACCCGACCAGCGTGTCGAGCTTGTCGGCAAGCGCCACGGCCACCGAAACCGGATCAGTTGGCACGCGATCGGACGGTCCCTGCGGCTTGTAGTGTTCCTCGATCGCCGCGGCAACGGAAGGATGCTCGCCCTGCAGCAGTGCGTATTTGCGGCCCATGGCGCCTTGCAGTTCCGGGAACTCGCCAACCACTTCGGTGGTGAGGTCGGCCTTGGCGAGCGCGGCGGCGCGGCGCGCCAGCGCGGTAATCTCCCCCCTCGAGGGGGAGATGTCGCCGAAGGCGACAGAGGGGGTCGGCTCGCGTGGAGCGCCAACTTCCTCTTGCTTCGAAAGGCCAGATCGCGTCGCGCCAGCCGAGGCGACCCCCTCTGGCCTGCCGGCCATCTCCCCCTCAAGGGGGGAGATCGACTGCGCCACGATTGGTGCCAGTTCTTCGGCCAACCTGGCAATCCGCTCCACCCGCTCGCCTTGTGTGCCGAGCTTGGCATGAAACGTTACACCGAGATGGTCGAGGCGGGCCATGCGCTGGTCGAGCGGCTTTTTGAGATCAAGCCCGAACTTTTCCGCCGATGCCTGCAGCTGGTCGAGATCCGGCAGGTCGCCCTGGTCGGTCTTCCAGAAATAGAGCGCGTCGGACAGGCGCGCGCGCACCACCTTGCCATTGCCATGGGCGATCTCCTTGCCGCCATCCTTGGCCTCGATATTGGCGGTCAGGATAAAGCGGTTGGAAAGCTCTTCGCCCGCGTCGTGTGGCCGCGTCACGAAACACTTCTGGTTGGCGCGGATGGTGAGCCTGATCACCTCGGCCGGAATGGCCAAGAAATCCTGCTCGAATTCGCCCATCAGCACGACAGGCCATTCGACCAGGCCCGACACTTCCTCCAGCAGCCCCTCGTCTTCGACGAGGTCGAGCCCGCTGGCGAAGGCGAGGTTCCTGGCATCGGCAAGGATGATCTCTTTGCGCCTGTCGGCATCGAGCACGACCTTGGCCGCCTTAAGCCTGGCGACATAATCGTCGAAGCGGCGCACCGTGATGGCGCCAGGCGCATGGAAACGGTGGCCGTAAGTGATATTGCCTGAGCGGATGCCGTCGATCTCGAAATCGACGACCACCGGCTCCTCGGTTTCGGGGCCGAAGGTGCACAGGATCGATTGCAGCGGCCGCACCCAGCGCAGCGAGCCGGGCTTGGCCGAAGCCGGCCCCCAGCGCATCGATTTCGGCCAGGGGAAGTTGCGGATGATGCCCGGCACCAGCTCGGCGATGATCTGCTCCGCCGGCCTGCCCGGCCTGGAAATATGGGCGACGTAGAAGTCGCCCTTCTTCGGATCGGAATGAACATGCGCCTCGGCAATCGAGGCAAGGCCAGCCTTGCGCAGAAAACCCTGCACCGCCGGCTCGGGCGCCTTGGTCGAGGGCCCCTTGATCTCCTCGCTGATGTCCTTCGAGCGGGCGGTCAGGCCGCGAATGTCGAGCGTCAGCCGGCGCGGCGTCCAATATTCGCGCGCCGCCTCATAGGTCAGCCCGGCCTCGACCAGCCCGTCGGTCAAAAGCTTCCTGAGATCGCCGGCAGCCTTGCGCTGCATGCGGGCGGGAATCTCTTCCGAACGGAGTTCTAAAAGCAGGTCGGGCATCGAAGGAACTCATGGACAACAATAGCCGCCGCTTCGCGGCGACCTCCCCCATCGAGGGGGAGGTAAGCGGGGGCATAGCAACTCGGCTGGCCGCTGTCACCCTTCCCCGCTCGATCGGGACATCTAACGGCGATTTCCGAAAAAATTCAGCCGCCTGTCGGACACGCGCCGGTCCGCCCGTCCTTGGATCAAAGATTTCCCTGAACCGAACGCAGCGCTGAAGCGACCAACGCTCAGGCAGAGAGCTATTGGCTGACCGACCATGAGAACGGCATCGACATTCCTGCAGATCCTCACGCTCAGCGCCTGTTTTACAGCGCAGGTGCACGGCACGTTCTCGATGCCCGGCGTCAGGCAAGCGCTGCGGACAATAGCCGGTGCAAGCGGCCAAGGCACGTTGCCAATCAGCACTCCTGCCGAATTCGCCTGGAGCTAAGCCGCCAAGCCGCCCGCCTGCGTCAGCAGAAACGCCTCGCCGCAGGCTTTGGCCAGATTGCGCACCCGCAAAATATAACTCTGGCGCTCGGTGACCGAAATGACGCCGCGGGCATCGAGCAGGTTGAAGATGTGGCTGGCCTTGATGCACTGGTCGTAGGCGGGGAATACAAGGCGGTGGTATCCCTCCCCCTTGAGCGGAAGGTGGCCAGACAAGGTCTGGCCGGGAGGGGTCGCCCGTGCGGTGCTCGACGTTTTACTTGTGGTGCCTTCTGAGGTGACCCCCTCTGCCCGCTTCGCGGGCATCTCCCCCTCAAGGGGGGAGACAGGCGCGCCGGCTTCGAGCAGCGCCTTGCACTCGGCTTCGGCGTCCTCGAAATGCCTGAGCAGCATTGCGGTGTTGGCGAATTCGAAATTGTGGCGCGAATATTCCTGCTCGGCCTGCAGGAAGACGTCGCCATAGGTCACCTTGTCGGCGCCTTCGCGGCCGTTGAAGTTGAGGTCGTAGACATTGTCGACGCCCTGCACATACATGGCCAGCCGTTCCAGCCCGTAAGTGAGCTCGCCCGCCACCGGTGCGCATTCGATGCCGCAGACCTGCTGGAAATAGGTGAACTGCGACACCTCCATGCCGTCGCACCAGCACTCCCAGCCGAGCCCCCAGGCGCCCAGCGTCGGGCTTTCCCAGTCGTCCTCGACGAAGCGGATGTCATGCAGCAGCGGATCGATGCCGATCGCGGCCAGCGAGCCGAGGTAAAGCTCCTGCAGATTGGGCGGATTGGGCTTCAGGATCACCTGGTATTGGTAATAGTGCTGCAGCCGGTTCGGGTTCTCGCCATAGCGGCCGTCCTTGGGGCGGCGCGAGGGCTGGACATAGGCGGCATTCCAGCGTTTTGGACCGAGCGCGCGCAACGTCGTTGCCGGATGGAATGTGCCGGCGCCGACTTCCATGTCGTAAGGCTGGAGGACGACGCAGCCATAGTCCGCCCAGTAATTATGCAACGTCAGGATCAGCCCCTGGAACGAGCGGCTGGGGTGCATGTGGGCAGGGATATCAACGGTCACGGCGGCCTCCGGCGGGAAAGGCGGGATGCCGGCACGTCCTAGATGCCTGGCCAGCAAGCGTCAAGGCAGAGGGGGTCAGGCCTTTGAAGGTGTTCCCTTCTCCCTTTGTGGGAGAAGGTGGCCGAGCGAAGCTCGGTCGGATGAGGGGTGTTCCAGCTTGGCACCGACGGCAATCCGTCCGACACCCCTCAACCGTCTCGGCGCTGCGCGCCGATCCACCTTCTCCCACAAGGGGAGAAGGAAAGAAGGGTCACCCCTTAGGGGCGGGCGCCGGCAAGGGCTTTACGTTCGGGGTTTCCTGCGCCGTGTTGGATTCGATCGGCGGCAGGCCTTTCATCAGCTTTTGCTGCAAGGCGGCAAGCACATCCGGGTCCGGCTTCAGGTCGCGGGCCTGGTTCCACTGGAAGGTGGCTTCCAGCTTGCGGCCGACGCGCCAGTAGGCGTCGCCGAGGTGATCGTTGAGCACCGGATCCTCCGGCTTCAACGAAACGGCGCGTTCCATTTCGCGCACCGCGTCGTCGAACTGGCCAAGGCGGTAATAGGCCCAGCCCAGCGAATCGACGATGTAGCCGTCGCTCGGCCTCAGGTCGACGGCCTTCTGGATCATCGCGAGGCCTTCCTTGAGGTTCATGTTCTTGTCGACCCAGGAATAGCCGAGATAGTTCAGGACCTGCGGCTGGTCGGGGTAGAGCTCCAGCGCCTTGCGGAAATTCGGCTCGGCCTTCGGCCATTCCTTCAGCCGCTCATAGGCGATGCCGCGCTGGTAGAAGATGTTCCAGTTGGCGGCGGTCGGCGTCTTCAGCACCTCGACTGCCTTGTCGTAAAGATTGGCGGCGGAGCGGAAATCCTCCTTCGAGGAATAGACGCCGCCGAGCGCCAGATAGGCGCGCATGTCGTCTGGATGCGCATCGACGATGGCCTTGAGGTGAGTGATCGCCTCGTCGTTGCGGTCGAGATCGGCAAGGTTGAGGCCAAGCTGCAGGTCCGAAAGCTGCTTCAGCGGCGAGCCGGCGGGAATGCGGCGATAGAGCGCGATGGCGCCCTCGCCGTCTTTCAACTGCTCGGCAACGGCGGCAAGCTGAACGAGCGCCGCGTCGTTGTCGGGCCGCAGCGCCAGGGCATATTGCAGATAAAGCCGCACGAACGGCTCGCCGCCGCCGCGGTTGAGCGCGGTGGCGAGATCGAGCAGGATTTCCGAGGCGCCGTCCGACGGACCGGCAACGAAGGGCTCGATCTTTTCGCCCTTGTTGATCTTGTCGCGAAGGGCTGCAATCTCGACCTTGCCGGGCGCAAACGCCTCGGCCTTGTCGAGCACCGACAGCGCCTTGGCCTTGTCGCCTTTGCGGGCGAGGAAAGAGGCGTAGGCCTGCGCGTTGCGCATCCATGTTTCGGGGGCCGCACCGCCGGCGGCGGTGTCCTGCACGGTGGCGGTGTAGAGCGCATCCGCCCTGTCGGGCAGGCCGGAGGCGTCGGCAATCAAGGCGCGGTGGAAGGACTTGAACAGGCTGAACCAGTCGGGGCCTTGCAGCTTGTCGATGGAAGCCATGGCCTCGCCGGCGTCACCCGCACCCTGCTTGGCCCAGCCGGTCATGACGCCGGAGATCAGCCGGTCGAGATCGGACTCGAGCGACAGCTTGAGCCAGTATTCGGCCTTGGAGAAATCCTTCTTGTGGAAGGAATCGATGGCCAGCGCCAGGCGCGAGAAGCGCTCGACATCGGGAACCGCCTTGAGCTTGTCGGCATAGACCAGGGATTCGTCGAAGCGCCCCTGCGCGATCAGCGACAGCATCAGGCTCTGCTGCAGTCCCGTATCGTTCGGATCGAACGCAAGCGCCTGCTTGTAATAGGAAATGGCGCTGTCGAGGTCGTTGTCGCCGTCGGCAATCCTGGCGGCGAGATAGGCCCCCGAGAAGGATGTGATCCTGACCGGCTCGGTGGTCTGTTTGGCATGCGCCGGCAAAGCCGAGATCGCCATGCCCGTCGCGATTGCCAGCCCCGTCAGCCAGCGCGCATATCCTTGCCGCATCATATCCCTTTCAGCCAAACGCCATCTCCGCGTCAGCGGGATCGCCGTAGACTCGATTTTTACAGGTAAAGCATGGCCTTTTTGGGGTCGTGCTTCAACCCGGCCCGAATTCACAATCGGGTCAAGCAATTAATAAACCATGCCGAAAGGGCCTGAACTGCGACTCTTGACCGCGTGGCGTCCGCTTTGGCGGTGCCTGCGCGGCGCTATTTCCCGACGCCGTAAGCGATCCATAAGCGCCAGCGGTTGAAAGCTTCCGCCATGCAACCTTGCGTGGCAGGATGAGATTTCAATTCTTGCTTCGCCAGCCATGGGGGCGCCGATGCTGGAAATGCCGCGAAACGAAGAAGCCTTCGCCATCGTCGACCGTATCTACGAAGCCGCATTCGCAGCCGAGCTGTGGCCGGATGCCTTGGAGGCGACCAGCGCGGTCTCGCGCTCGGCAAGCGGCGCGATCTTCATGATCAGCGATCATTCGCCGCTTCGCGCCATCGGCGAGGCGCGGGCCGAACCCTTGATCGACGCTTTCATGGCCGATTGGAAATTTTCCGAAAGCGTGCAGCGCATGTGCAGCACCCAGCCGGCAAGCTTTGTGCGGGTCGACGACTTCATGACCGGCGATGAGATCGAGCGGGACCCGATCTATGCGTGGGCAAGAGATTTCGGCGTCGGATCGCCCGTCTGCACGTCGATTCCCATGCCGAGCGGAGAGCTGGTGCTGTTCGTCTTCCAGCGCTGGCTAAAGGACGGCAAGTACGATCAAGCGGCGATCGACCTGCTGAACGGACTGCGTCCGCATCTGGCGCGGGCCGGCCTTGTCGCCGGGCGGCTCGGTCTGGAGCGGGCCAGGACCGCCGTGTCCATTCTGAGCGAGATCGAGCTGCCGGCGGCAGTCATGAGCGGATCGGGCCGCGTGCTGACGGTCAACCGCCTGCTGGAAGATACGAAGGACGTGTTCATCCCCCAGGCCGGCGGCGGCATGGTGCTTGCGGACCTGTCTGCAAACGCGCTTTTCCAGCAAGCCATCATGCACAACGACGACCATCGCGTTGTGCGGTCCATCCCTGTCCCAGCCGTCGAGGGGCGGCCTGCGCTGATCGTACACCTTTTGCCGTTGCGCCGTGCCGCACATGACATCTTTTCGGGCGCGGATATCCTTGTCGCGGCAACTGCCGTCAGCATCAGCGCGACGGTGCCGTCGCCCGATATCCTTTCGGGCCTGTTCGACTTGACGCCGGCGGAAGCCCGGCTCGCCGTCGTGCTTGCCTCAGGCCGTTCCGTACAGGAAGCCGCCCTCGAAATCGGCATCGCCGTCAAATCGGCCCGTACTTATCTCGAGCGAATTTTTCGGAAAACCGGAACCAGTCGCCAAAGCCAGCTCGTGGCGCTGCTGACGAGCGCGCGGCCGTTTTCGTGATCTCGGAAGCCACCTCGTGCCGGTGTTGCACTATGACAACAGCAGGCGTCGGAAACGCTGCGAAAACAGGGAATTTTCGGCGCATTGTAGGCATTTGCCGACTGTCCGGCGGCATCCGGCTTCACGCATGATCCGCACATCCTGGAGCTTGCGGCCGCACCGCCTTAGGCATCGCTGATACCGACGTTCAAAGCTCCTGACGAACAAGGACTGGGCTTGCCGCCCGCATGGCGGCTTCGAAGAAGGGGGTCTGTAATGACAGGTCGCAGTGGAAACAATTTTTCCTTGAGAGCGGGCGGGCCGGAGAGATCTCCGCCCCCGAGGCGCTCTTGGAAAACATACCTCTCAGGCGGAGCGATTTTCGCAGGCCTGTTCCTGGGTTCGATGCCATCACCGGCCTCTGCTTTCGTATGCGAAGAGGTTGGGGGTGGTGGCGGCTTCGCCGGCGCGTCACCCACAGGCATGGCGTGTGGCGGTTACTCGATTGCCCCGGGGGATATTGCGACAGCAATCGGACTTTCTTCTCAGGCGGCAGGATCCGACAGCGTAGCTCTCGGCTACCATGCAAGGGCCAATTTCAACAACACGATAGCCATCGGGACCAACGTGAACGCGACCCGCGCCGGTCAGGTCGTCATCGGCTGGGAAGTCAACACCTATACGCTGGCAGGAATCAACAGCTATGACAGCAAGACCGCCCAGGGAGGCATGAAATATCTGGTGACATCGGACGCTGCGGGCAATTTGGCGACGGCTTCCGTCAATATCGACGAAATCGAAGGGCTGGCCGACGACGTGGCAGCCCACACCGCCCAGATTGCCTCGCTCAACACCACAGTCGGCAATCATACCATGCAGCTTGCCGATCACGAGACGCGCATTGTCAACAACACCAACCAGATCAACGCGCTCAACACGACGGTCGGCGATCATACGATCCAGCTTGCCGATCACGAGGCGCGTATCACCAACAATACCAACACGCTCAACCTGCACACCGCACAGATTTTCAGCCTCGACAGTCGCACCACGATCAACGAGGCTAACATCGCCCTGCTCGACGGCCGCGTCAGCGCGCTGGAGGGCGGGTTGCAGAACCTTGGCGAGCAGGTCAGCGAAAACCGCTCGGAAGCCCGCGCCGGAACGGCGCTTGCGCTGGCGACAGCGGGATTGCGTTACGACGACAGGCCCGGCAAATTGTCGTTGGCCGGCGGCTTTGGCCATTTCAAGGGCCAGTCGGGCCTGGCGCTCGGCCTCGGCTATAGCACGAGCCTGGATTTGCGCCTCAACGCCGCCGTGTCGGCCTCGACAAGCCGTGGCGATGTCGGCGTCAGCGTTGGCGCATCGTGGACGCTGAACTGATGCAGCGGGCATGACCTCAATCTTGCCGGGATCGGTGCGGCCGACGGGCAGAATGTTGCTGGCCGCCTTGGTGCTGACGGCAGCCGTTCCGGAGCTTGTCCAGCCTGCCCTGGCGCAAACGTCGAAAACCCAGAAATCGGCCAAGCCCCAGGCGCCGAAGCCGGCCAATATCGACCGCAACGGCGTGCTGATCCTGGTGCGCGGCTCGCTGCTGGCGCTCGACCATGCCAACAAGACGGGGAATTACACGGTGCTGCGCGATCTCGGCGCGCCGGGCTTCCAGACCAACAATGCGGCCAAGCTTGCCGAGATCTTCGCCAGCCACCGCAATGACGGCATCGACCTCGGCGGCGTCGCGGTGCTGGAGCCGCAATTGACGCTGCTGCCGCAGATCGAGTCCAACGGCATGTTGCATATGGCCGGTTTCTTTCCCTCGGTGCCGATGCAGGTCAATTTCGAGCTGTTGTTTGCGCCGGTCGAACGGCAATGGAAGGTGTTCGGCATCTCGGTCGCGCTCAGCAAGGCCGGCCCCGAAGCGCCGGCGACGGAGCCGCAACCGCCAAAGCCTGTGGCCACCGAAATACCCGACCCGCCGACGCCGGCGGTCAATCCCAGAAGGGCCGCCGAACAAGCCGGCAAGTGAGGCATCACGGCCCTGAAACTCAGGACGTTTGCGAAAGGCTTGCGTCAAGCGCCTGCATGGCGACGGTGACAAGATCGTGCAGCCGCTTTTTCGGCACGCCGTCGCGTGCCTGCACCGAAAGGCCGTGCAGCAGCGTGGCGTAATAATCCCCCAACGTCTCGGCGTCGGTGTCCGGCTTCAATTCGCCATCGCGCACCGCCTGCTTCAACCGCTCGACGATCGATGCGGTACGCGCCAGCCGATGCTCCGCCAGCCATTGCAGCACGGCGTCATTTTCGACGGCGCAATTGGTCGCGGCCGTCACCACCATGCAGCCCTGCGGCTGCCCCGGCCGCGTATAGATTTCGACGGCGTCGCGAAGCATGCGCTCGATGACGCGCCGGACATTTGGTTCTTCCTGCAGTGCGCGTGTGGCGAAGCCGCCCTCATTGGCCTCGTAAAGTGCCACCGCTTCGCGAAACAGATCCTCCTTCGAGCCGAAGGCGGCATAGATGCGCGCCGATGCGAGACCAAGCGCCGATACGAGATCGGCCATCGAGGTGCCCTCGTAGCCGCGTCTCCAGAAAGCGTCGCGGGCTTTCTCCAGCGCCTGGTCGCGGTCGAACTCCCTTGGCCTTCCCGCCATGGCGGTCTCCAATTTTTGTCGATCAACAAATAATCCGCTTGACTTCGGATTGCAAATCTCAATTCTTTGTCGATCATTAAATAATTGTCGACAAGGAGACCGGCATGAGTTCACTGGATCAAGGCGCGCCGCTCGGGGCGATAACGCAGGGAGCAAGCAGGGCGAAACATGGCGCAACGCTGGCGCTGCTCGCCTTCGCGCAGCTCATCATCTCGCTCGACCTCAACATAGTCTTCGTGGCGTTGCCGGAGATCGGCGCCGGCCTCGGATTTTCAGGCCAGACCCTGCAGTGGGTGGTCAGCGCCTACACCGTCTTCACCGGCGGCTTCCTGCTGTTCGGCGGCCGGGCCGCCGACCTGATCGGCCAGCGCCGCGTCTTCATCTTCGCGCTCTGGCTCTACGCGCTCTCATCTCTGGTCGGCGGCCTCGCCTGGTCGCCGGAAATCATCATCGCGGCCCGCGCCGTGCAAGGCATCGGCGCCGCGTTCCTGTTTCCTGCGACGTTGTCGCTGATCAACCGCCTGTTCGCCGAGGGACCGGAACGCAACCGGGCGCTCGCCGTCTGGGGCGGCGCGGGCGCCAGCGGCCTGACGCTCGGTTCGCTTGCCGGCGGGTTTCTGACCAGCGCCTTCGGCTGGCCGTCGGTCTTCTACGTCAACGTGCTGTTGGCCGGGATCGCCATCATCGCGGCTTTCGCCATCATCCCGCGCGATCGCAAGCGGCACGAGCAGTGCAGCTTCGATCTGCCGGGCGCGCTGACCGTCACCGCCGGCGCGACGCTGCTTGTCTTCACCCTGGTTCAGGGGCCCGAATATGGCTGGGGCTCTGGCGCAATCATCGTCAGCGCAGCACTGGCGGCATTTTTCCTGATCGCCTTCACCGTGATCGAGGCCAACAGCGCCGACCCGCTGATGCCGCTGCGCCTGTTCCACAACCGCAGCCTCGTCGCCGGCATGACGATAACCTTCCTCTACATGGGCACTTTCGGCGCGCTGCCCTACTTCCTCACCGTGCTGCTGCAGAACGTGCACGGCTTCACTGCCTTGCAGACGGGCCTCGCCTTTCTCGTGCCGTCGGTCGCCATCGCCACCGGCACGCAACTCGGCGAGCGTCTGGCAACGCGCTTTTCGACGCGCAGCACCCTGGTCGGCGGCATGATCGTCGGCGCGGTCGGCACAGCATTGATGGTATCAGGCGCGACTGCCGACAGCAGCTATCTGCCCCTCGTACCCGGCCTGATCGTCTCCGGCGTCGGACAAGGCATCGTCTGGACCGCAATGTGGATTGCCGCCGCTTCCGGCGTTGCCCATGACCAGCAAGGCGTCGCCTCGGGGATGGCTTCGACGACGCTCAATGTCGGCAACGCCATCGGCATGGCCGTGCTGATTGCGATTGCGAACAGCCAAATCGGCGAATTGTCCGGCGATGCGTTGAAAATTGCCGTCGCCGACGGCATCCAGGTTGCCTTCCGGCTCGCGGCGGCGGGCATCGTCGTCAGTTTGCTGGCAGCAATAGTGCTTCCGGCAAAGGGTCGATGAGAACAGGCGGCGTCCCGGCCTCGCGCCGCGACGCCTGTCAATTCACCCGGCTGATGCAGAAATCGATGACGTCGATCAGTGCAGACTTCTGCGGCGTCGCCTCGAGCGGCGCCAGCGCGTCGCGGGCTATCTCGCCGAAATGGCGGGCGCGCCCGATGGTGTCGGCAATCGCCCCGTGGCGGAGCATCAGGCCGATTGCCTTTTCCAGCCCGGCATCGTCGGCGGCATTGTCCTCGATGGCGCGTTTCCAGAAGCTGCGCTCGGCCTTGGTGCCGCGCCGATAGGCGAGGATCACCGGCAGCGTCACCTTGCCCTCGCGGAAATCGTCGCCGACATTCTTGCCGAGATCCTTGCTGGTGCCGCCGTAATCCAGCGCGTCATCGATCAGCTGGAAGGCAAGGCCGAGATTCATGCCGTAGGAGCGAAGTGCTGCGCGATCATTGCGCGTCGCCTGGGCGATGACCGGGCCGACCTCGGCGGCAGCGGAGAACAGCGCCGCGGTCTTGGCCTTGATCACCGCGAAATGCTCGTCCTCGGTGGTCTCGAGGTTTTTTGCGGCGGCGAGCTGCATCACCTCGCCTTCGGCGATGACCGAAGCGGCGCTGGATAGGATGTCGAGCGCTTCGAGCGAGCCGACGTCGACCATCATGCGAAAGGCTTGGCCGAGCAGGAAATCACCGACCAGAACACTGGCCTGGTTGCCCCAGATCATACGCGCCGTCTTCTTGCCGCGCCGCATGCCGCTTTCGTCGACGACGTCGTCGTGGAGAAGTGTCGCGGTATGCATGAATTCGACCGATGTGGCGAGCTTGACATGGCCGTCGCCGGAATAGCCGAACATCTGGGCCGCGGCGAGCGTCAGCATCGGCCGCAGCCGTTTGCCGCCCGACGAGATCAGATGGTTGGCTATCTCCGGAATCATCTCAACATCGGAGCCGGCCTTCGACAGGATCAATTTGTTGACGCGCCCCATGTCGGCCACGGTCAGGTCGATGAGGTCCTTTATCGAGGCGGCTTCGCGCTTCCCGTTTTCAATGTTGAGAACGACACCCACGGCAAAACTCCCAACCTCGATATGCACGACGGCAACATGGTCCCTGGACAGACTCTAGGGTGTCACCCACCGGCGCGGCAAGAGGCGAATTGGCGCGCCGGCTCTGGTACATGATCACGCCTACGTTTACATCAACGCCGCAAACTGCGAGTTTAGGGCCATGATCTATCGATATGATCGAAATGGTGTGAGGCCATCTGTCCGGATACGCGGAGCGAAGGCGCAGGAAGCCATTCGGCTTTCAAGTCCTTCGCGACAAAGTAGCCGGGCAGATGGACCACATCCTCCGGACGCCGAAACGGCTGCAAGCTGCGTCGTCGAACCGCTCGGCCGGGGGAAAGACCCCGACCTTCACGCTTCTCCTCGCATCTTCTTGCCGTTTCAGGCGCCATTTCGACCATATCGATAGATCATGGCCCTAATCCGATGATAGAGCTCATCCGCACCAACGACGCCGTCATCATTTCGTTTGTCGAATCGCTGATGCGCGATGCCGGCATCGGCTGTTTCGTCGCCGACCAGAACATGAGCGTCCTCGACGGCTCGATCGGCATCCTGCCCCGCCGTGTCATGGTGGACGCCGACAAGGCCGATGCGGCGCGGCGCATCCTGACGGATGCCGGCATCGCCAACGAGATCCGCCAAAAATAATGTCCGCGTCGCCCGCTGCCCTTGTCCCGGACATGCCGGCTCATACGGTCGATGCCTTTCATCGCGGTCGCTTCTGGCTGGTGCAGCCGAGAAAGGCGGGCCACCGCGCCGGCATGGATGCGATGATGCTGGCGGCTGCCGTGCCGTCCTCCTTCGCCGGGCGGCTTGCCGATTTTGGCGCGGGCGCTGGTGCGGCCGGCCTGGCGGTCCTGTCGCGCTGCCCCGGTGCCGCGGCCGTGCTCATCGAGCGTTCCCCGGAAATGGCGGCCTTCGCCACCACCACGCTTGCCCACCCCGGCAATGCGCATCTCAGCGACCGCGCCTCGGTGCTCGTCGCCGATGTCGCGCTGTCGGGCCGGGCGCGAACGGCCGCCGGACTTGAGGACAACAGCTTCGATTTCGTCATCATGAACCCGCCGTTCAATGCCGCCGAGGATCGCGCGACGCCCGATCCGCTGAGAAAGGCCGCGCATGTCTCGGAGGATGGGCTGTTCGACAGCTGGATCCGCAGCGCGGCCGCGGTGGTCAGACCGGGCGGCGGGCTGGCCGTCATCGCCCGGCCGGAACAACTCGGCGCCATCCTCGATGCCATCGCCGGCCGCTTCGGCGATGCCGAGATGCTGGCCGTCCATCCTCGCCCCGAAGCGGCGGCGATCCGCATCGTCGTCCGGGCAGCACTCGGCGCACGCGGCAAACTGTCGATCCAACCACCGCTGATGCTGCATGCCTATTCAGGCAATGGCCCTTCGGAGCGGGCAGAGCTGATCAATAACGGGCTGGCGTCGCTGTTCGGAGACTGATCCATTCTGATTGCCGGGGTGACGGCATTGCCGTTGGCCGGCGAATTCCTACATGCCTCAAGCAAATCGACCGGAGACCGCCCCCTCGTGAAACGCCTTTTCAACCGCCTGCTGCCGAAATCCTGGCGCTCCGCCGTCGTCACCATTCCGGTCATCCGGCTGCACGGCACGATCATGCCCGGCGGCGGCCAGTTCCGGCCGAGCCTGTCGCTCGCTTCCACCGCCGGCCTTCTCGAAAAGCTGTTTTCCTTCGACGCGCCGGCGGTCGCCATCTCGATCAACTCGCCAGGCGGCTCGCCGGTGCAGTCGCGGCTGATCTTCAGGCGCATCCGCGACCTGGCGAGCGAGAAGAACAAGAAGGTCCTGGTTTTCGTCGAGGACGTGGCGGCGTCGGGCGGCTACATGATTGCGGTCGCCGGCGACGAGATCTTTGCCGACCCGTCCTCCATCGTCGGCTCGATCGGCGTGGTGTCGGCCTCGTTCGGCTTTCCGGAGCTGTTGAAGAAGATCGGTATCGAGCGCCGCGTCCACACCGCCGGCCAGAACAAGGCGGTGCTCGACCCGTTCAAGCCGGAAAAGAAGGAGGACGTCGAGCGCCTGAAGGCGCTGCAACTGGAGGTCCACGAGACCTTCATCGACCTCGTCAAGGACAGGCGCGGCAGCAAGCTCAAGGACGATCCCGACCTGTTCACCGGCCTGTTCTGGACGGCCAAGAAGGGGCTTGAACTCGGGCTGGTCGATGCGCTCGGCGACATGCGCAGCGTGCTGAAGAGCCGTTTCGGGCCGAAAACCCAGCTCAAGCTGATCACCGCGCCGCGCGGCCTGTTCGGCCGCTTCGGCCTGTTCAGCTCGAGCTTTTCGGCGCCCGATATCGCCGCCGCCGCGGCAAGCGGCGTCATCGATGCGGCGGAAGAGCGCGCGCTGTGGGCGCGCTTCGGGCTTTGAAAAGCCGGTGAAAGCGTCTAGCATAAATCATCAACCGACCCGACCGGCGGCCTTGCCGGCCTTGCGAGGGAGGAGTTTGACATGCCGCAGATCATTTTCTTCGCCGTCGTCGGCATTGCCGCCTATTTCGGCTACCGCTCCTTCGTCAGGGAAGCCGAGCGTGTGACCGCCAAGGTGCGGCGTACCGAAAAGCAGGCCGCCAACGGTACAATGGGAACATTGGTCAAGGACCCGAAGACCGGCGAATACCGTCTGGCCAAGGATTGACCGTCGTCCCCCTCGCGGCCGAGCCAGTGAACGCCGAGGCCAGCATCCGGGTGTCGCATGCGCACGCCAAGATAAATCTCGCGCTGCACGTCACCGGCCAGCGCGCCGACGGCTATCACACGATCGAAAGCCTGGCTGTGTTCACGCGCTTCGGCGACCTCATCGAAACGGAGCTTGCCGACAGCGATGGGTTTTCCGTGTCCGGCAAATACGCCTCCGCGGTGCCCGTCGACGACAATAATCTGGTGGTGAGAGCGCGCGATGCACTGCGGCGCGAGGCCGGTCCCCAGCACGCACCGGCTGTCGCCATCAGACTCGAAAAGAACCTGCCGGTCGCGTCCGGTGTCGGCGGCGGGTCGAGCGATGCGGCGGCTGTGCTGCGCGCCCTGGTCCAGACCTGGAGGCTCGACATCGGCGATGCCGAACTGGCGCGGATCGGCCTGTCGCTCGGCGCCGACGTGCCGATGTGCCTCGCAGCCAGACCGCTGATAGCCCGCGGCATCGGCGACGAGCTGACGCTCGTGCCGGGTTTCCCGGCGCTGGGTCTGGTGCTCGTCAATCCCGGCACTGCCGTCTCGACGGCCGACGTGTTCGAGGCGCTTGGCCGCCGCGACAATGCGGGGCTGCCGCCGCTGCCGCGCAACCTCGACTTCCACAGCATCCGCAACTGGCTGGAGATCACCCGCAACGACCTCGAGCCTGCGGCGCGCGCAATCCAGCCCGCCATCGGCAAGGCGCTTTCCGTGCTCAACAAGGCCGGAGCCGGTTTTGCCAGGATGTCCGGTTCAGGCGCCACCTGCTTCGGGCTGTTCGAGACCGGCAATGTGGCCAAGCGCGCGGCCATCGATATCCGCGGCCGCCATCCCGACTGGTTTGTCGCGGCGACGCGAAGCGTGACATCGGAGGCTGACGCCCATGGCCAGGATTGACGAGAGCCGCCCCTTCGTTCCCGTGCGCATCGCGGTACTGACCGTTTCCGATACGCGCAGCCTCGCCGACGACAAATCCGGGCAGACGCTGGCCGACCGCATTGCCGAGGCCGGCCATGTCCTGGCCGCCCGCGACATCGTTACCGACGACCGCGACAAGATCCGCGACAGGGTCCTGGGCTGGTCGAAGGACGATGCGATCGATGTCGTCATCACCACCGGCGGCACCGGCTTCACCGGCCGCGACGTGACGCCGGAAGCGCTGGAGCCGATCTTCGAAAAGCGCATGGACGGCTTTTCCGAAGTGTTCCACCGCATCTCCTACGACAAGATCGGCACTTCGACGATCCAGAGCCGGGCAACCGGCGGCGTCGTCAATGCCACCTTCGTCTTCGTGCTGCCGGGCTCGCCCGGCGCCTGCAAGGACGCCTGGGACGGCATCTTGAAGCCGCAGCTCGACTATCGGCACATGCCCTGCAACTTCGTCGAGATCATGCCGCGGCTGGACGAGCATTTGCGGCGCGGCTGAGAACCGAGGTATCAGCCAAGCGACGTCGGTTTAGCGAATGACCGGCTCGCCGTGAAAACGCCGGCGCGACGGCGGCGAGACGCCGAAGCCGACTTCCATCATCAGCCGCGGCGTGCGCGTCGGCACGGTGCCCATATGGAAGCCGAACGGATCCTCGACAAAGCCGAGGCCGGCCGGCCCGGTCAGCATGACCGGGCTCTGCTCGCCGTAGACGCCCAGCACCTCTTCCGCCGAATGGCCTACCAGCAGCGTCAGCTGATGCTTCAGGATGCGGCGGTTGTGGGAGCCGCGGACATAGACATGCGGCCCAGTGTCGGCGTCGACCGGCACCAGGTAGAAAAAGAATTTCAGCATGCGCCAGTCGTCGAGGTCGAAATGGTATTTGCCGAGCGAGGCCATGTTCTTGTCGGCGTCCGAGACGCCACCGGTCGGAAAGCTCCACCAGACGCGGGTGGTGATCAGCTTGGCCTGGCTGCCGAGATAGTGCGCTGCGATATCGAGAAGCAGCGGATCCCGCTGCACGGCGACCGCAGCGTTGCAGTCGAGGACCCGTTCGAAATAGTGACCGCTGAGCAGCGGGCGGCCGAAATGCTTTTCGGCATCGGCGTGTTTTTCGGGCAGGAATTCCAGCCGGCGGTCGAAATTGCCGAAGCATGGCGTGCGCTCGGCGAAGCGGGCGATCTCGTCATGGATGGCGGCCGGCAGCATCAGGCCCGAATAGAGCCCCTCCGTCCGCAGCGCGCCGACGACGGCATCGCGATCGACGCCGGCGAACATCGTTTCACCGACATTGCGCGCCGGCGGAACCGGCTTCGCACCGCGCCAGTGCAGGCGCCGCGCCGGCATGGTGCGGGCCAGCATGAACATCGGCAGCCATGCCGGATTCTCGCGAAGGTCGGAAAGATAGGTCGGGATGCGGGCGGCGATGCGGCGCAGCGTGCCGCCGTTTCGTGCGATCGCCTCGAGGCTTGCAGCGCCGGACTTGTCAGGGCTTGAAAGGGTCATCGGGGTCCTCAAAATGTCGAGGGAACAGCATCGACGAAAGTCGTCGTCACCGCTCCGGTACACCCCAAACCCATTCGCCCGTATCGCTGGGAATGGTAACCCCCGGCCAGATTTTGTGCAATGCACAATAAACGACGACCCGCCAGAAAATGTGCTTGGGCGGAGTTCCCATAACCGGGACGGTAAGCCGTCACTTCCGCGGCGCGACCCAGATCTCGGCGTGGAGCCTCCTGGTCGCCAGGCCGCGGGCGATCGCTTCGGCGCTGCGGGCGTTTTTCGACAGCGCCGCGGCCTGACGCTTGCTGATCACCAAGCCTTCGGCGAGAGCGCGATTTCCGGCAAAGACGCGCGACAGGAACGGCGCGCGGCTGCCGCGTGCCCGCGAGAACCGCGCCGCCATGGTTTGCCTGGCGGTATGGGCGACGACCTCGTCGATCCAGCCCTCTCCCAGCCGCGCGCCCGGTTCCAGCAAGAGCAGCCAGTCGCCCTTGGCCTGCCTGATGCCGGCGGCGATGCCGCCGCTGACATAGTGGCAGCCGGCATGTTCGGCGACGCGGTGCGTCTGATCGGTCGAGCCGGTGTCGCAGACGAGAACGTCGCGCACCACGCCTTCGACCGCGCCGCCGATCAGCGAGGCGAGCGTGCGGGCAAGGCCCTCCTCGTCATTCAGGGTTTCGATCAGGACGCTGAGCATGTTTAGCCGAATAGCGGAAAGCGGTGGGCAGCGCCAGTTTTTGCGGCGCGCCGCCAGAAAGTTCTTGCTTTGTTCTCATCAATGCGATAGGAATACATTCATGAGCAGAGCGATTCGACAGCGGGCGGACAGTCCCTGGGAAAGGGCCAAAATGGAACAGATCGTGCGTGCCGATATTGCAGCCTTCGGCGCTGGCAGGGCCGAGATGGCGAATGCGATGATCGAGCAGAGCGGCATGCGCGTTCGTCCCGACCGCAATCGCGGCAGGTCGGCGGGCATCAATCCGGCCGGCCGTTTCGAGCCGGTCAGCCGACACGTGTTTGACGATGGCTGGAATTCGCTGGAGGAGCTGCCGCCGTTCAGGACCGAGGTACAGGTCGAGAAGCCGCGCACCATCATCACGCGCAACGAATCGCCCGACATCTCCTTCGACCGCTCGATCAATCCCTATCGCGGCTGCGAACATGGCTGCGTCTATTGTTTCGCGCGGCCGACGCACAGCTTCATGGGCCTGTCGCCGGGGCTGGATTTCGAATCGAAGCTGTTTGCCAAGCCGGATGCGGCGCGGCTGCTCGACAAGGAATTGTCCAGGGATAATTACCAGCCGCGCACCATCGCCATCGGCACCAATACCGATCCTTATCAGCCGATCGAGAAGCAATACCGGATCATGCGCGAGATCCTCGAAGTGCTGGAGGCGCGCGGGCATCCGGTCGGCATCGTCACCAAATCGGCGCTGGTGACCCGCGATATCGACATTCTGTCACGCATGGCCGAACGCGGGCTGGCCAAGGTGGCATTGTCGGTGACGACATTGGACAGGATGCTGGCCAGAACGATGGAGCCGCGCGCGTCGACGCCGACCAAGCGGCTGGAGGCGATCAGGCAGCTTTCGGATGCCGGCATTCCGGCCTCGGTGATGGTCGCGCCGATCATCCCCGGACTGACCGACCCGGAAATGGAGCGCATCCTCGATTCGGCACAGGCAGCGGGGGCACGCGAGGCCGGCTATGTGCTGCTGCGCCTGCCGCTGGAGGTCGCGCCGATCTTCAAGGACTGGCTGCTGCGCCATTATCCCGACCGCTATCGCCACGTCATGTCGCTGATCCGTTCGATGCGCGACGGCAAGGACTACGATTCGGAATGGGGCAAGCGCATGAAGGGCTCCGGCCCCTATGCCTGGCAGATCGGCCGGCGGTTCGAGATAGCTGCCAAACGGCTCGGCCTCAACGCCGAGCGGCGCTCGCTGAGGACGGACCAGTTCGTCCCCGCCGCCAAGGCTACCGAGCAGCTGATGCTGCTGTGACAAAGCGTCTCGCGCCAGCCGCTTGAAGCGGCCGCAGCAGGCGAAAAATCCCGTCCGGCCTGTCCTGTCCCCGGGCTTGCAGACGGTAGCCCCCTCCTGGTCCGGTGCCCCGCCCGACCCGGAGGGGACTTGCGGAGAATCGGAGCCGATGCGAACCTCGCCGCACCATGGCTCGCCCGCGTTCCGATTCTCCGCTTCTCTTCGAAATCGTCGAGAAACCCGACTTCTCGTTCGAGACGAGGGCGATGGCCGAAGGCCTTTGGCCGGTGGCGGGGATGGACGAGGCCGGCCGCGGCCCGCTCGCCGGGCCGGTGGTGGCGGCAGCGGTGGTGCTCGATCCCGCCAACATCCCCGACGGCCTCGACGATTCCAAGCGGCTGACGCATTTGCAGCGTGAGGCGCTGTTCCTGAAAATCCTCGGCTCCGCGCTCGCCGTATCGATGGCCTCGGTCAGCGCCGAAGGCATCGATGCCTCCAACATCCTCAAGGCCAGCCTGGAGGCGATGCGCCGTGCCGTGGCCGGCCTGTCAATCCGGCCGAAGCTGGCACTGGCCGACGGCCGCGACGTGCCGCCCGGCCTGCCCTGCGAGGGCAAAGCACTGATCAAGGGCGACCAGCGCTCGCAATCGATCGCCGCAGCCTCGATCGTCGCCAAGGTGATGCGCGACCGCATGATGTGCGGCTGCGGCAGCCATCATGCGCGTTACGGCTTCGAACTGCATATGGGCTACGCCACTGTGCGCCATCGCACGGCGATCGATCTGCACGGGCCAGTGGCACGGCTGCACCGCGCCTCCTTCGCACCGTTCCGGTTCGGCGGCACCGAGGTGCTGGAGGAAGAGGGTTTTTCGGGTTTGGATTGAGCGATTCGGCAAGGTGTGATCTCCCGCCTCGAGGGGGAGATGGCCGGCAGGCCAGAGGGGGGGTGCTGTCCCTCCAGCGTTTGAAGGATTTTGTACCTGAAGCGCACGCGAGTTGTGTGCGTCAAGTTCTGCAAAATGGCGTGGCATCGCGGTGACGTCGGCGTGTCCGCCGCGCAGCCCCCGTGTTTAGCGGAGCGGCGGACACATGACGGTGCTCAGGCGGCCAAGGCCCTCAGG
>NZ_JAMYOE010000027.1:0-95634 GCF_040319695.1 Mesorhizobium sp. M0898
CGACCGCGAAGACGACCGTGCTCCCGGCAAACGACACCTCAATACAAATTTGGGCTTGCATTTCGGTCCGCGATTAGACGACTGAGACACTACCCAAGCCATTGTCTCTTGAACTGACTCCCCTCGCGCGCGTGCGCGTAATGGTCGCGAATTACCCTTGCTCGTCAGGGGTAATGGCCATGATTGCCACTCTTTAGCAACGGGCCGTGCGACACCGCATCGCGCGCCTATTGCTTCTGGAAATTCTCACAAGCCCCAGGTGCCGAACTTTCAAAAGGTGGGGCTTGTCTGAGCTAGATTCATCTTCATCGCCAACGACCGGAACCTTCCCTGCACCAATTTTGACATACAGCGCGTGGCGCTGCTCGCAATAGCGAGAGCCCGCCACCGTGAGGCAGCGGGCGTCCGGTCTGTCCAAATCTCACACAGTGCTATTACGCGCCACCCGCAGGATTTCGCCCATGATATCGTCTAGCTCTTCGGATGCGCCGTGGTGCCACGCCTGATAGACGCGGGCCTTCACTGCAAGATCCTCGATATTGGAAGCTTCCGCTGACATCACAGCCTTAGCAGCATCGGAAGTCCTCCACATTTGTCGCTCATATGCTCGGTCGATCTTTGCGAACCCGGAGCGACGCTGAGCGGCTGCTTCGGCGCGCTCGTAAACCTTCTGCGCTTCGGCATATTCGGTATCGGCGGCGCTCGCTGGCCTTGAGACGATTTCCGCCAGCGTCATTCGGCGCATCGCCTCCACCTCGGCCGGCGTCATGTCCGCCTTAACGGGTTTTGGCAGCTTCGCGCGCGCTTCCATGAAGCGTTTTTCGGCCTCGCTGTGCGCAGCAGCCTGCGCGGTCCATGTTGCGAGTTCCTCGTTGAATGTAGCTTCGAGTTCACCCAACCTCGAAACAGCCCCCATGACGGTGGTGCTGGTTGCCAACACACCCGCCATAGCGGTCGAGGCGTAAGCGGCGGTTTCGACAAATGCGCGGCGGCTGACATGCTGGTTCATAAAACTCTCCTGTACAGACGATTGGATGACGGATGCGTTTTCCGCACGCGAACTCCAGCTCAGCAGCAGTTTACGTACGAAGCCAAGGAAATGTGGATTGCGGGGATAAATGGGCATGCCTTCGCCGGCTGCCCGAACAGTGGTGTTCGGCATTTCAAGTTCTCCCGTTCTGGTTATCAGCACTTATTTACTGTGTTTGGTAACCTAAGACCGCACATAGGCATTGTCAACCGGTTTCTAGGTGTGATAACTAGAAAATGCAATTTGAGAGGCGACATGCTGACCACCGGCAACCAGTTGAAAGCAGCCCGGGCTCTTATCGGGATCGAGCAAAAGGACGTGGCCGATTTGGCTGGCGTGAACGTCAATACCGTTCGAAGCATGGAGGCGTCGGGCGCTGGCCCGATTGCTGGTCGCGCACAGAACGTGCAGGCGGTGCAGCGCGTTCTTGAGCAGCGAGGCATCGAGTTCCTGAACCACGGACGACCCGGAGTTCAGTTAAAGGATCAGCCTTGACCGCGAACACTCCTCTCGCCCCACCTGGAAGAGCCTCGCTGGTTGGCCAAGCGGACCTTCAGCCGTTTCTCATCCACGAAACCGCTCGGTGGTCCAATGGATCTTGCCGGCTATCTTCATGGGCTTGTGGATCATCAGGCGCTTAGGCAGATGCTCGGGATGGACTTCTAACAAGGTGATTTTCACCGTTGGCTTGCAGCGGCTGCAGTCGAACTTGAGCTTGAGCGGATCGGCGCCGCCGCCATAGACCATCATGAGATCAGCGGAACGGCAGTAGCGGACGTTGCCGCAGCCGCATTCCGCCTTGACGAGCATATTGTGCCGGGTCGCCTTGCCCAGAGTGTCTATCGGATCGTGCGCCCTGAGAACAGAAAAGGAACATTTTGCTTGATCGTCAAGGGCTATGGAATCTTTCGACTAACTAAGCCGAGAAACTAACCCGATGAGTGATGAATCGATCCGCCTTCCCGGCGCAATAGAGCCCGCCACACGTCCGGGCGTTCAGCATCATAGGTGCGAGCATCCCGACTGCGGCAAGGATGCAGGATGGGGCTTTGCCAAGCCCAGGCAGCCTTCGCATTGGTTCTGTTTTGAACACCGCGCCGACGGCGAAGCATATCTCTAAGGAGCGGATGATCAGAGCGCCGAAACGACCCGACCGCCCTAGCGCAAGGAAGGCGCGTCAACACTCTACGCCACGATTGCTGGGCGCCCGTCGTCACGGCGCATATGCGACGTTCCGTTAGCCGCCGATCGCGTTCCTATCCACGGCAATCGCGTGGTGGTACATTCGGTTGATTTGGCGAATGTTTTTTGTCGTCAACTCACCGGGAAACCGGGGAGGTGGTCATGAGAATTATTACGACTCTAGCATGCCTCGCCCTCCTTGCAGGTTGCACAACGGCAGGCCCCCCAGGGCCCCAGGGGCCTGTCGGTCCACAAGGTCTTCCCGGCAAGCAGGGACCTAAGGGTGCAATGGGGGCTGAGGGTCCGGCGGGGAAGGACGGCGTCGGCGGTTGGGAAATCACCCAGTATGCAAGCGCGAGTGATACAAGCCCAGACAAATCCGCACAGGCTTGGTGTCCCAAGCCAAAGGTCGTCATAGGTGGCGGTGCCAGCGCGTCAAATTCAAATGCTCTAATTTCTAGGAGCTTGCCGGTTACTTCCCCAGCTCCAGGGTGGGTAGCACAAGCGCATGTAGCGACTACGTCCCCAACAGCTTGGACGCTGACAGCATACGCCATTTGCGCGCTTGTCAAATAGTCGCGCTTGGCCGGGCCGGTGAACTTTGCGTTGTCGCGCCTTCGAGGATGGCATGATGACCACCACACAACACCCCCTAAGCCCGCGTCTCTGGATGGAGACGCGGGCCCGATCGGAGCATCTCGATCTTGCAGCAATATCGTTCGTTAAGGAGGACACTTGCTGCACGAATTGAACGTTCCGGGGTAACTCGACGTTCCACCAGGGAAACAAAAATCCTGCCGCACCTGCGTCAGACCCCGATCGTCAATACCAACTTCTGGCGATAGAATTTTCCCGTGAGATAGGCACGCTCCACGGCGAAAGGAGTGCCCGCCATGACCGTCCTCGCCTACAACCTTGCCAATGACATCAAAGGATCGTGGAGCGTCGTCTTCGTGCCTGACGAACTGCATCTGTATGTGGAATTCAGCCAGCCAGACGCCGAAACAAACCCGGTCGATTGGATGAGCGTTGATGATTTCCTTGCACGGCGCCCGAACAGCACGCTTCACAAACGAGCGCGCGACAGCTTGGTTTCACTCATTTGCAACGCGCTGACAGAGCACTGAAATCAAAATGCCCGCCGGCCGGAGCCAGCGGGCAAGGGACGATAGAGGCCCATTAGGTTTCGGAGTATAGCGAATTCCCTGTCCTCACGCATCGGCCGAATAGATGAAGCAGGGGGACGCGGCTCGAGGCCGTCGCGTGTATCGACGCCGGTAGAGCACTGGTTGAAGAGGGGCCGCGAGGTTGTGGTCGGCCGTTGAGTGGATAAGTGGTTGGTGAACGGAGCGACGCCCTTGCGGAGGCGCAGCTTTTGACGTTCAGTGCGCGGGGGGCATGCGCAAACACCATATCTTCATGGTCGTAGGGGTCGCGACCATCCTTTTAAGCGGCTGCTCCGGTTCGGGCCTAGGGATGCCTGGCTCGCCTGCTTGGTTTGCCACCACGACCCAGACGGAACAGGCAACCTATTTCCGGAACCGATGCGTCAAATCGCACTATTTCCAGGCTGCTAGTGCCTGGTCGCCAGTGATCCCCGCAAGCAATTTCCTTCCGCCGGTGACAACGGAATGGCGAAAGCGAAACTGATCGCTGATCAGCTTGTGGTCGGGATTGAGCGCATCCATGGTGCCGACAAAATCCAGTGTCGCCCTCGTCGCATGCGCCCACAGGTCGCCGGTGAAAAGGCGAAGGCGATCAGGGTGCGGAACTGGTCCGATCATCTTTTTGCCAGCGTCTGTCATATGCCAGGCAAGGCCCTCGAAGCTGGGATGACTACCCACATTCGAATAGAACTCGAAGCTCTGCTTAAGGTCGAAGGCCGCTGGCCCCCGAAGCCTTTCAAGATCCGCAAAAACCTTCCCAAAGCCGAACTTCTGGTAGCGCGTCTTGCCCTCGCAATCGAGCCAAGGCTGCGCCTTGGCTGGCCGATGGCGGAAATATTGGATCAGTTGATGGCATTCCACCAGATCACGAACTTGGTGGCCTGCTGCCGACCAGAGACCTGACAAAGCCAATTGGCCGGCCGCCCCGCAATTGTTGATCATCCGCACGCCGAGATCGACGACGACGGAAGTGGCGCGCTCAGAATTCCGGTCTCCGCGGACAACTACATCCTCGATCAGCCGCACACATCCAAGTGTGGCTGATCGATAGGCGTCGCCAAGGTTGCCGTTCTGGAACAATGGTCGGTGCTGTGCCTCGACCATACTAACATCGAAAAGCATGTTTTTTGTCCTACGTCGGCAGAGAGACTCGTCACAAACAAGTACGATATGGTTCTGCCCGCTTGTTTCTCGCCTACAAATGATGCTTTGTTGGCGAGTAAATTAAGGGAGGGCTAAATGAAATCTGCAATTCTGGCCGCATTTGCGGCATTGAGCTTAGCGGCCTTTTCCGCCAGCGCCTATGCGCACAGCGGCGGAACGGATGACAACGGTTGTCACACGAATCACAAAACTGGCCAATATCACTGCCATTAAGGGCGCCTACTATGGTCAGGTGTTTTGCGCTCGCAATCGGGTTGATTGTGGGTACGTCCGGTGCATGTGCTTGGGACGGCACGGATACCGCGACCGGGGATGCGGTTGAGATTGGTAAGGGTAATCTCGTTCGAAGGGGCGGGGACATAGAAATATTCGACAGTGGTGCTGGTGAATATCGGGACGTAACTGTTGAGAGTATCCGGCGACACGGATCGTCAGTTGAGGTCGAGGTGTACGACAACGAAAGTGGCGAGTACCGGACTCTTGAAATGGACGACGACTGATACCATCCCCACTCCTGAATCATACTCGCCTGCAAACGTGCACAGTTCTCCAGTGGCCAGAAGCGTAGGATTATCAGTGCGGATGAAAACGCCCCTCCGTGCTGGATAGGAGGAAAGATTGCGGAAGCTACTGGTGGCCGCCCTTGCCTTACTCCTCGCGTCGCCTGCCTTTGCGAGCGAATTCTGCGATGGCTTCGAGGAAGGCTACAAGATGATCAAGGGTGACAGCGTCTTCTTGCCATTCTGTCCATTCGAACCATTCACGCCATTCGGCTCGACGCCATTCCGTGAGGGGATCAAGGCCGGCATGGCCAAGGCACAGGAAGACGGTTGATCTCTCCTCGGCGATTCGCGTCGAGATGCAGGAAGGACGAGGAATGGGTTCCGGAGCTTATCTGGTCAATGTGCCTCGCGATGGCGCCGCAAAGCTATTTACTGCGTCAGGCACTCAGTTGGTCGGGGCATCCGAAACCGTATTTGAGAGCGCAGAGGGCGCGTTTGCTGCGGCGGTAGCGGCCAGGGATTCGGGCGCTTATCAGTTGGTAAGGGTATGGGTCGAAGGGCCCGGCATGGTCGATTTTCCTCAGATTGATGAGATTTACCAATACTGGATCGAAAACCCCGTCTGACGGGACGGTCGGTGGGGTTGGAGACTTGTCATCGTCAGCTGGCAGTAAATGTGAGGCTCATCGCTTTGCCGCGGTGCATGGAGAGCGTTTCGAACAATTTCGGTTCGTAGGCTATGAAGGCGAGAAGCCTATCGGGCAGCAAGTCATCAGTCGCCCACAAGACCGTAACCGGCAGCTTGCAGATCGTTGAGCCCTCGGTTGAGGCTCGTAAGAAATACTCTCCCGTGGCATCATCCAGATCGCTCACATGAGGAACTAGGGTGCTAAAGATCGGATAGTTACCCGAGCCGGGCACAATCAAAACCTCGTCCTCCATCATCACAGAGAAGCTCGGGCAGTCAAAACTCATTGTCTGCAACAGCGTGTCCCGGCTTCCAATGGCAGTCGCCAAAGCTTTCGGCCTGTTGGAAATCGTAGCTATCTGCTCGTGGTTCATTTCTGCCTCCTTACTCGACTGCGCGAGTTGTCATTCGGGATGCTGCCAACAGCGCAGCCATCGCACGCCGCTCCTCAATGGCTTCGCAGGTGAAAAGCCCGTGGCGATACTTTCCGTGGGCAGGCCCGGTAGGCGCACCACTTCGGGCGCCGTGCATCCGGCAGACGTGTTTCCCTCGAACTGCTGGGGCTCGACATTGCACGCCGCTGCGCTTGCTCTTGGCCTGGCACCGTCGAGCCGCGTGGGCCTTATGCATGGGTTTATGCATCCTTTTCCGACTCCACCCCACCCCCGCGAGCGACATTGCCTACGATAGCCTGCCCGCCCTTCTCAACGGTGACTCGCTCAACGATGACGCGTTGTTCACCCTTGCTGCGGTAGCGCTTCAGGGTGTCCACCTGGGCCGCAAAGGTGCGTGCGAGTTTATTGAAAGTCCTCTCGTTGCTATCCTGCTGTTCAAACGTCACCGAGCCTTGGAGCTTGCGCGCGAATGTCATCGTCGCCATGTGAACGGCCGCCATCTGGGTGGCGAGCATGGTTTCGAGTTGGTCGCGTGGGTCGATGCCGGCGACCATGGCCATGCCAAAGTTTAGTGTCCTCTCGTCGGTCTTTCCGTCCTTTGTCGCAAGCGTGGCGAGCGATTTGGTGATGCCGTCATAGAAGGCGAAGCTCTCGGATTTGATGGCCTCGGATTGCAGCATGTACCCGGCAATCGTATCCGCATGGTCGATGATCAGCATCACATTTGGGACGCCATCGACGCTTGCGCGCGGTTCAGTCTTGAACATGGGAAGGGGCGAGCGTTTCTTCTGCCGTGCATCAAATGCCGCGACTGCCCTTTTCTCACGGTCGGTCAGAGCATCGGGGGAATCTGGCACCAGAGCCGTCTTTTTCATCGGGACAACCACAGAGTCGCGGCTTCCTTTGCTTGAAGCGAGGGGCATTGCCTTTGATCTCCGTTGGGGTGCTGTCGAGATGGGCTTCCTGGTTCCGCATGGATGATGGTACGTTGCGAAACGGGTTCTGAGGATCTGAAGTGACACACGAACTTAATCTGTTTGTTACGGTCATGGGCGCGACGATCGCCGGGAGCTTTATCGCCGCTATAGTGATTGCGCAGGTGGTGGCCTGGTCAAAGACCCGGGATTGGCGGAAGTTGCTTGGGCCGGCATTGGTCGCAACATGGGTTATCGCCGCTCTGTATTTCGTATTCTTCCCAGACGGTGGTGACCGCCGCACGGATCTTCTGACGTTCGGATCGGCCGGTATCATTGGGGCACTATTGGCGTCCCGGGCAATATTCGGGATAATCCGCTATTCCCGTCACGAAGTGGCAGGCAATGAAGCCTATCGCGGCTCGGGTCGCGATCTGTTCGTGATCGTGCTTGCGTTCGTTCCTGTGCTGGGAACAGTTTATCTGCTGCATTAGAGACCCCCATCTGACGAAGGCGCGGCTAAACTAAGAGGCGCCTTGATAACGGGCGGCCGAGAGAGGGGAGCCGAGCTGAAGGCATCCGTCCCAGCTTGTGTTGCCCCGACGATCGACGAATTTCGAAGCAGGCTACGAATCCTCACAAGGTTTTTCGCAACGCGCGCGTCTTTCATCGCCAGCCGCTGCATTTCGCCCATGATCTGTCTGCTGACAGCCGGATCAGTCGTGGTGAGTATCTTGGCGAGTTCATTTGCTGTCGCCTCGTTGACAACAGTGGCGCGGGCCAGCGTCTTCTGAATAATAGAACCAGCAGCAGCACCAAAGCGGCCTGTCGCGAGATTGCCGACAACCCCCATATCGATCTGGTTCCCGCCGATATCCATTGCTTGCTGTGCAGTGGTCGAGTTGCCCTGAATGGCGACTTTCGTGCGCGTCTTTTGCGCCTCCCGCTCCATGGTCGATTTGAAGTCGTTGAACGATGCTTCGGACGGGAAGGTCTCTTTGAGAACGGATCGGGTCCGGGGGGAGGCGAAGATAGCCCGAACCACGTTGGCGCCGTCCTTGGCCTTCTGCACGCGGTCCACCAGGGCTTTCGAGATGCCAAGCCGAGCAAGTTGCTTGTCGCCTTCGCTCATGCCCTCAAGGGTGCGCCTTGCCAGTTCGGGATCAGCATCGAGAAGTTTGCCGCCGCGCGTGACAGCATCGAGCGATTCCGATGCCGTCGAATAGACCTTGCGCGCCTGAGCATAGGCCGGGTTGGCCTTGTCGATTTCGGTCAGCATCTCACGGCGAATGCCGGACACGATGCGGCCTAGGTTGGAGAGCTTTTCACTGCCGTTCGGGAGCGTCTCGGTTTCCGCCTGAATGGCGTCATCGAGCGAGCGCTTCATCAGATCCCATTGCCGGGCGTCAGGGACGCTCTGGATCGTGTAGCTTCCGTCGTCGGCGATCTTGGCAAAGAATTGCTGCGAAGGTATGCCCTCTGCTTCGCCCATATCTCTCGCCCGGCGTAGCGCATCCTTCATGACCTTACCCCGATCAAGGAGGGATTCAAGCTTGGCCGAAAACGGTACGGGCGTCTGGTATGCCTTGTCGTAAAGCGGCTTTGCCGCCGTCTGCCGTTGGGAGATGATGTCGTCAATGGTCGAAAAGTAGTTCTCTGGGTCGTCCAGGCCCTTCCTGACAGCTTCGGCGACACGTTCGGGCTGCGCAAGCTGTCGATCGAAGACCGCTTCCTTGAGCCTGTCCGCTCCCTTGCCTGGGATGTTTGTCGCCAGCCGACCAAGACGGCGGGTGTTGTCGCCGGCCACGTCCATCAGCATGGTAGTATCGTCGCCGGCCGCGATGGCTTCCTGCATCTTGGCGGCGGCTTGATCTGGCGTCAGGCTGTCGCGGGACAGGGCGCGCTGCGCAAGCTGGAGCGCGTTGGCTTCCGGGTTGATGGTCCCCCGGATCGCGTTCGCTGCCGGCCGCATCATGACATCGGCCAAGGTGTTATAGACCTTACCGACACCAGCCGCCGCCGCGGGGATAGCGCCACCGATGGCGGCGCCAGTGGCAGCGCCTATCGCCCCGGACTGCAGGCGATTTTCAAAACCGCCCTCGCCAGAACCAAAGCCGTAAGCTCCACCATATCCCGCACCGAGCACGGCGCCTTGGCCTACCTTGGCAAGCGCATTGGGAGCCGCTGCGGCAGGGCCGGCGATCATCCCGACGCCGATGCCGCCGGCAAGTTGCCCTGCACCACGCGCAACCGGATGCTGCTGGACATCGTTGGCGTCAACCGCGCGCTGATAGCGGAGGTTACCCTCGTAGTCGCCTTGCTTGCCTCCAAGACCGGTCAGCGCGTCCGCTTTTGCGGCAAATTCATCAGCTAAGCCAAAGCTGCCAACATCGGCAGCGCCGCGCATGAAGGCGTCAGCACTCTGGGCATCGCGGCGCATTTGACCGACAGGCAGGCCGATGGCCTTCCCTGCGTCGTAGAGGGTGTTTCCAACCCGCTCCATAACAGACGGGGTAGTTGCCTCAATCGAGCCGAAGCCCTGGACCTTGTTGCCGTCGATCGGCACTGCACCGAACTGTGTCGGATCAAACGGGACGGCGCCGGCTGCGACTGGATCGAACGCCGGTTTCGTTCCTTGCTGACCGCCGCCATAGAATTTGGCTTGGCTCTCGTGCAAGGATTCGGCATATCGAGTGGCATCGTCCGGATTGTCGAAGATGCCGAGATGCTGGCCAGTCTGGCGATAGAGCTTGATGGCGTCCTGATTGCTCAGGATTTTGCCATCGGGCGAAACGGTCGGAATGAGGATTTCCGGGCCGCCCTCGCTTTCGGAAAAAGACATCGAGCGCACGGTGCTGATCGTGCCGTCCGCGTTCTTCACGACGGGTCGTTTCGACAGGTCTATATTGCCCGGCTTCACAAGCCCCGGAAAGTTGCCGGCTGGTCCAGCGCCATCCCCTGCCGCGATGGGCGGCGGTTGGCTGGCCTGCGGCGGCACGAACGGAACTGGCTTGTGTGGCTGCTGGACCTGATAGCCGGGCAACAGAGCGGCTGGCGCTACTGGCGCCGGACCTGCCCTCACTGGCGTGACCGGTGGAACGTGCGGTGGCAATGGATGCATAAACACGCGCCCATCGTCCGGCATTGGCTGCTGGGCTGCTACTGGCTGCACGAGATTGTCGAGCGCGTTGGACGCTGGACTGGCGGGCTGGTCAGGCGCGAATGCGGCCTGTGTCGGGGCAGGCGCGGCAGTAGGTGCAGGCGCATCGAGAGCAACAGCGCCAAACGCGGTCGGGTCGAAGGTCGGCTTGTCTTGTGCGCCATCAACAAGCGCCATCATGCCAAGACCACGGCTTTTCGCGCCGGGGAAGCGCGAGGCCTGCGTTTCTGTCAGGCCCTTCTCCCATGAGCCGCCGGCCATGCCGAGCTTTGCCGAACCGCCAAGGTCGAAGTGCATGGTGTCCATTGCACCATACTTGCCCTTAGGGCCGCCGAAATAACCGCCCCAACGGAAGTTCTGGGCAAGGCTCGGGTATTTCTCCATCTGGACCTTGCGGGCTTCCTGTGCCAGCTTTTCGTAGGCAGAGAAGCCGCCCGCGTCCTGATAGTTCGGGACCGCCTTTCCATCCGCACCAATGATCCGGACATCGGTTGCCATGCCCTTGCCATGGAAACGGCGATCGCCCGGCCGATAGCCGGAAAACGCCTCGACCTTAACGCCAATCCTGTTCGCTGCTTCCTGTAAAATGTCAACGAGCGCAGGGTTCACATGGTCGGCGCCTTGCGCGACGAAGTTGCCGGCGGTCGAGAAGTATTGATCGGTCACTGCCTATCTCTCATTGCGGGGATCATGCGGTACGCCAGAAGCTGATACGGGTATAAATCTCCACCTCTGAAAAGCCGGAAGCCACCCCGAACCCATCCGCTCTGGTAGAGCTGCTCTGGTGCTCAAGCCGATACGTCTTCCCAGCCACAACGGCGCAACTGCCTACCGAGAGCGAACCCGAATCGGGGGACGTGTCGTTCCACGCTGTCGATCCGACCCCAGCAACCGTGGAATCCGTGACGTTGTAGAGCCTTGTCTTATTACCCTGGACGCCCTTTGCAGGCGCCGACCACTCCACCCACCCGGCAATCGTCGAAACGAAGGTGTTCGCCGAGACTGTGATCAATGAGCCGGGATCAAGTAATTTTGTATTCAGATCGCGGGTTCGCCAAGCGCCCAGCGTAAATGTTCCGCCGCCCGTACCAGTCGTTTTCTGGTCAACGAAGACCGCATCGGGAGCGCCGCCCAATCGGGCACCGTTGACATAGACAGCGGTGACATTGAGCGTATTGACGCCCTTGTCGCCACCGGTTGCTCCCGGAGTCCAGACGCCTTGCGCGATGTTCAGGCGATTGGCATAAGTGCCGGCCACCATCGTCTTGACGCTGAGTTCGCCATCTTCGGAAGCGTCGGTGTTGTCGATGACCGTCTTGGCGAGCCCTGCATAGGTCGTGACATTTGAAGCGCTATCGGTCCCCTTGAACGATACATCGCCAGTCGTTGACAGATCGCCGGTAAAATCAGCGCCGGTCAGATGCGCGACGGAACCGTACAATTCAACGATGGCATCTTGAACGTTGGTCGAGGAGAACCCAATTCCAGAGCCATCGAAACTGACATCTTCCGCCAGGATGTTGTCAGCCTGCCCCGTCGAATAGACCGGATCTCGGCTATAAACGAGGACATCCGCCGATGTCGTCAGCGTGGCCTTGAATTTTGTTTCAGCAATGAAGCAGAGGGGGAAGACGCCGGCACTGTCAGAGATCATCGGGTTGGCGATCGGCGTAGTCAGCGCCTCGTCGCTGAACAGCGAAAGCAGCGTTGTCGTCGCCGTTTGGAAGATAGACAGCTTTGCCCCAACGCGAGGGTTTGCACTCGCGTCCAGCGTCTGGAATAGAGGTGGCGTCAAAAATTGGGACACGACTTAGGCCGTCCCGCTCTTGCGGCCCTGTCTAACTGCGCCAACGCCCGACTGCCGCAATAGCTCGCTGAGCGTGAGACCTTGCTGCTGCGCAAATTTTACCAGCCGGCGCTTCTCGTCGCTTGCAACCCGGACGCGGATTATTCCATCCATTTTTCTCATGTAGCTGTCGCCCTTTGGAACATGGGCGGATTCTACCAGAGACGAGGCGGGTGTCCACAAATTCTCATGTTAGAACAAGGGCTTAATAACAATCCATGGTCGTCCAAAGACGTTCATGGGTGTCTTGCAACGTCCAATCCGGAGGCAAAAGAACGCAATAATATTGCTTAACTGAGACATCATGCGCAATGAAATATCGCCATTTTGAGGACATTGCCGATCGTGGCTTACAGTGGAATTGCAACGGCTACGAGCTGACTGGTCTTGCGTCTTCCGTGTAGGATGACGCCAATGCTGCAACACTGGGCTTGGAACTCATCTGATTCTCAGATTTGCGACCTAGCACTCCTAATTCAAGAGACAGAAATAAACAGAGATGCCAGAAGATGGTTCAGTTCGGGATTGGCTTGACCATCCTGATGTCCAAGCAGTAATTCCCTATTTTGAAGAAATCGTTGGCGAATCTGATAGAGGCGCGACACTCATAACGGCAGAAATAATCAACATGGCGTTAGAAAAGTTGATCGTCTCTTGCCTTCCACCTTTCTTGACTTCGAGAAAGAGACGAAAAGATATCTTAGATTTTAGTGGACCGCTGGGTACCTTCTCAGCCCGTATTAAATTTGCGGCAATTCAAGGTTGGATCAGTGAGACAGCATTCAATGCCGTTGAAGCGCTGCGAGAGCTCCGCAACGTGGCCGCTCACATCGATGCGGCGTTCAGTCTTGGGGACGCTGAGAACAAAGCGCGACTATCTCGCTTCCTGGAAACTGGCGACGGAGTTGCAGTGCAGATTCACAACATCAACGTGGGATTGCTTGTAACCGACTATTTCGAGAAGCTGAAGTCGAGCGGTCCGGCAATCCGGGACGAGATTGGTATTAACCCGTTTGAAACCAATCAGATGATTGCGGACGAGCTAACTAAACGGCCAGATTGGTCAAAGCCTCTCGAGGAAAGGCTGCCCAAACTCAATATGGCCGTGGGAGCCTATCTCTTTGTCGGGCTTCTGACCCTCGGCGCGTCCAAAAAGGGTAGCCAGGCTATCTGAACAGCGGCGCGAGATTATTCACCGCCAACTTCAGAAAGCGTGACGGCAAGGTCTTAGGCGGATCGTTTGCTAAAAACCCGACGATGCACTGGGCCAAGGCGGCTGAAATGGTGCGGCGATCTGTGAAGCTGCTCGCACTGGCAATCGGGTGAAACTCCTGGCAATGCCTACCGCTTCGTTCACGCCCCTTTATGCTTAGCTAGAACATCATTCCAATCTTCGCCGACGGCCGTGGGTATCTCGACGTGGACGATAAGGCCTTTAATGGCCAAGCGATGCGCCAATGCGAAAGCCGCTGCGTGCCCGCCGAACTTCGCATCATTGTCGCCGAAGATAACGACCTCGGTTACGCCTTGAGGGGGTATCCATTTCTCGATCCCTGTGGAGTTTAGCGCCGACCAGCAGGGGATTTCGAACAGAGCGGTAGCCGCCAATGCGGTCTCGATCCCTTCAGCGATCCCGAGCGCGCCGGTCGTGGAGATGGGATGCAGCCGAACGCAGGCGCCCGCCGGCATCAAGCCAGGCATCATCTTGCGAGGCTCTACAACGTGAGCCTTGCGGCCATCGTGCGTCAGATAGGTTCGATGGATGTTGATCGGATTGCCGTCGACATCTGCCAGCGCAGCCAGCATCGCCGGATGCCAAGATACGACCCGATCATCGCCGTCCAGATGTTTGGCTCGCGGCGCAAATTGCAAAGCCGTGGGATAAGCATCGCAACCGAGGCCACGGTTTCGCAGATATCTATCGACAGGATCGCCGGCTGTGATGTCGGTCGCCGAGCGCCAAAGCCTAGCCAGCGCGGTGCGCTGTTCCTCGACCGTCATCGTCTTCTTTGGCTTGTGGACCGGCGACATGCCTATCAACCGTTCGATCAGGGTCGCCGCCGTTTTGAAGTCGACACCGTTCTTTTTCATCACTAGGTGAACGCCATCGCCGGCACCGCATTGTGAGCAGATCCACGTGCCGTTCCCGTCTTTATCGTCAAAGCGGAAACGATCCTTGCCGCCGCAGATCGGACACGGCCGATGACGACCAGTAAGGTCTTCATCTGGAATGCCAATGCCGCTCAGGATGCCGCGCCACCGGCCTCGTGCTTTATCGCGAAGCTTTTCAGTCATGCGATGCCCCCGAAAGCATCCTTACCAAGAGCATCACGGAGCGGGGACGTGCTCTTCCCCCTTGAGGGTTTTCCTTCTTGGATAGGATTATTTGTATGTGTTTGTGACTGTGAGTAGCTTAGGCCCGGCTTTCCAACGGCTTTCGTCGTTTCAAAAGCCTGGCTTTCCAATGGCTTTTCGCCAAGGTTTTCATTCTTGCGGGGCCGTCCACCTTTTTTACCCGCAGCAGACAGTTTTTCGAACTTCATTTCCGCTTTCGCGCGCTCGGCTTCCACACGTGAATGAAACCAGCCGGCGCCGAAGAATGGCCTCACGGCCGGTCTAATCGCCGTCCATTGGTCAGGTGACAGTCGCGTGATGCGCGCGAGTCTTGCATCGTCGTCCGGCAGCCCGTTTTGCTGCCAGTAGTGCATGATCAGAAGTAGGTATGCCCCATGCTCTTCAGTGCTGAGGTGCGTGGTGTCCGCAAGATAGTCGGCGATGTAAAGCGGCATCCAATGAAGGTCGCTCATGTGCCGACCTCCAGAGGCAAACTTGCCTCACGTGCGGCAGCGAACTCGCCATAATGGTGTTGTTCAGCTTCGACGCGCGCAGCGACCGCTTCGGCGAAACTGCCAAAGGTTCCAAGTACGCAGTTTTGAAGGTCGACACCGATAAAGGCTTGCCAACGGCCACTGGCCGTCTGCGTAACGCCGACCCTGCCGCTACTGTTTCGCTTGCCCGGACGGCGGTTTCGCGCGTTCTGGAGCGGGGTAGCTTCTCGCAGATTTGTCCAACGATTGTCTGCACGCATGCCATTCTTGTGGTCAACCTGATGGGTTGGCCACTTGCCAGTCATGATCAGCCAAATAACGCGGTGTGCCTTGTAGAGCCGATAGTCGATCTCGACCTGGGTATAGCCTTCACTCGTCCGCGTGCCTGCTAGCGCACCGCTCAGGGTACCCGGGCGGGCGACGCGCCAATTCACGGCGCCGGTTTCAGGATTGTAGATCAGCAGAGCCCTTGCGCGCTCGGCAGTGAGGGCTGGAAGTTGGGGGCGGGAGGCCATCAGCGCACCCCCAGCCCTGCCAGTCGGCAGACCTCGAATGCGGTTGCTGGCGGAACCCGAAAACGGTCGGCTATGACTGCGACCGCATATGCGCCATCATCAATTTCAATTGCTGTGGTCGAGGAATTGGAGTAGAAAGTAGCCGTTACAGCTTTCCTATCTACCGAGCCGCCGAGCCGCCGAGCCCTGCCAGGCCGGCGGCTTTGTCGTGAATGTTCATCGGACCACCTCACTGTGCCGCGGGCAAGCTGGTGAGATAGTTCTCGAGGTCTGATACCAAGATCAGCGTTCGTTTGCCGCTCTTTCTCTTCGGAACCGTACCAGCAGCGAGCAATTTGTAGAGTGAACTACGGCTGATGCCCGTCATCGCAACGGCTTCGTTGATAGTGGCGCTTAGCTTTGTCATGTTGTCCTGTTCCGTCTTATGGTTTCTAACGGGACAACAATCGATGAACAGAAATTCGCCGTCGAAATTGGCTATTTAGCCATCCTGAAAAAGTGGCGAATATTCTCTAACTCCTTGTGCCTGTTTACGTTTGAGGGTCGTTTCGGCCTTCCGCGCCCGCTAAATAGGCCTTTGACGCTAGGGTCAGAGAACGCTTGGCGCATTTTTTCCCGAGAGGGGCGCTCGTCCGCATCAAACAAGGATTGGATTTCCGACTGTGTCGGCAGGAAGAAGCCCCGCTTCTTCATCACTTCGGCTCCGCTTAGGATAGCGTTCACAAGCCGTGTTTTTGAATAGCTGGTGTTTGGCTTTTGCTGAAGAATGGCTTCGACGTGCGGGTCGGCTAGGGACGACTTTTCAATCGATATCATTTGCCATGTGGCCCGGGTCTCCCCAAATCCAGTCAGCGAACCGCCCATACCGAGTGCGTTTCGGTCAAGCCTTCCACCTTCATGGTCAACGAATTCCAGTAAGTGACCGCGATAGCCGTCCTCGACTCCGACGGCCAAAAGGGGCGGATCGTATTCAACGTAGGTCCACACTGATGCCGGGATGTCTTCCGGCAGTATCGCGCCAGGTCTTGTCCCCTTCGCGACCCAACGCCCAGTCCTTAGGCCGGCAACGATGAGCGCGGCGCCGCGCTCGATCATATCACCTTCTGTCGCCTGCCTGTACGTCACCGGCTTGCCGGCGTTTGCTAGGAACATGGCGGCTTCGAACAGCGACAAAGTCTGCTTGTTGAAATCTGGATCTTTGAAAACGACCACCGTTGCACCTTCGCATGGCACCTTTGGACCACAGGGAAGCCGGAGGTGCTGTACCGGCTTGTCGGATACCTCCTATCCCTGCGATCGATGAAGCTCTAGCCGACGCGCAAAGGCACCACCTTGTCGCCATCGCTTTCGGGAGGCATCAGGGGCACCACCGCCCCGGCGGACAGTTCGTCCAGTGCGTCAATGATGGCCGACGAATAATGCGTCTCGATCATCCGCGCGCTTGTGTCGTGCAGCGCTGCCACAAGGCGAACCGGCAAACCATTTCGAAGCTGGCGAACGATGGAAGAGTGCCGCAAAGCATAAGGGATGGTCCCGGCTGGAAGCTCTGCCAGCTTGACAATTTCAGCCCATGGCCGGGAGAGTTCCGAGGCGGTAATCCATGGCCCCCGACTGTCGCGGACCCAAACGGCTTTCTCGTGCCCCTTGTCCTGCTTATGCCGCCAGCGCTCCAGCAACGGTTCGCCCGGACGCCTGCCAGCGATTGCAGGCCGCAGCGCCGTCATGACATCCGCGCCCACGCGCACCGCACTGTGCGAAGCCTTTTTTACGCCGCGTCCCTTGTGACTGGTCGGAACCATCAGCCGGTTCTGCTGCACGTCCCCAACCGCCAAGCGCTTGACCTGGGAAAACCTTGCCCCTGTGGCGCTCAACACCAGGACGAGACGTAATAGATCCCCGTCCCATTCTTCGCGCTCGTCCACGGTCGCTGCGGCCATAATGGCGCGACGAATGTCAGAATCCGGCAAGGCCAACTTGTCGCGGGCGGTCGGGGTTTCCGCATGTGAAGCAGCGAGGCCATTCTTGATAATCAGCGGGATTTCAGCAGGGAGCCGCGCGCGATGCTTTGTCGCCGCTGCGTTCAAAGCGGCCTTCAAATCGTTGATGATGCGACGAACGGTTGTCGCGGCCAAATCACTGGATAAGCCATCGCGCCATTTCGAAAGGTCGCTCTCTTTCAACGAATGAAGCATTTTGCTGGCCAGCGGAGACGAGAGAACGTGGCGGGTCAGTCTCAAGCGAGCGTCACCCCGGCTTGCCTTTTCCCCGTCCCTGGCTACCTCGCGGGCTTCCTGTGCGACCAAATAGGCATCGATCGCCAGGCGCACGGTCGGGGCCGGGCCATCGACTGCCGCCAGATCGTCAGCGCGTTTGGTGGAAACGTGTCGGGCCGCCGCTGTCTTTGCTTGCTCGAATGTCAGACACGTTACGCCATCCGCCTCTAGTTTGCCATCATCCGCCGTACCAAGCGTTTCCTGCTTGTACTTCTGATCGCCCTGATACCAACGCACCAGCCAGCGCCCGCCGCGTTTCTGCTTCCGATAGCCAAGGTGAACGTCGGGGCTCAGTCCGCGCCAGTGCACCCCCTGGGGCAGGCCGGCGCGCGCATTGCGGGTTGTTAGCGCCGCCTCCGTCAATGTCTTGGCCAATGGGGGAATCACCAAACCGTCAAATATTCGTCAAATATACGCCCGTGCACAGCCTGACACAATGGGAGACGCTAGCTAAAGTATGGGTGAATCTTTGGGGAACAGAGATGAAACGGACGTGGACATTGGAGAACAGACTGAGACGTGCCCTATAATATGCAATTGCCCTCTCACGGCGGGAACAGGGGTTCGATTCCCCTTGGGCGTACCAAGTCTCTCCAAGCTCTCGGCAAACCATCAATCCGATCCATCGCCTTGGGTCGCGGCGGGTCTGGCTCATTGCCGCTTCTGGTGAAGCGGAGCTGATTGCATTAGCATTGCATCGTGGGTCTTGAGGCACAGCGTTAGCGGCGCGCAGAACGTCGCGCTGAACAGGGCAGTCGATGCCACGCGGGGAGGAGCCAGATACAGAAACTACAATCACAAGGCGTCCATCACGCTGGTCGGCACTGCCTGGAGCCGACCTGAGCTACAGCTGCCGGCGGCGGATCGTTTTGGCGAACTCGGCGAAGGCGCCTCTCCCTCGAAGGGTGGATGCCGGGAAGGCCCTTAGCACCGGCCAGCGAAAGCTGCGCGCGACGCGCATGGCTGGGCTCTAAACGCGCCATACTCCAGTTGCAGTATCGTAGCTTCTTTGCCGTTCGAATTTCTCTCAGTCATGGCTTCGCACGATACCAAGATATGCTGCGAACGACACATCCACGGCGGGCTCAACCATTCGATCTATTCCGGCAAGCCGAAAAGTGTTTGCGCGCCTGCTATTCCTCCGAGCGGATGACTGCCCATGGCGATCATCCGCTCGGTAGTTTCTGCCTCGAACACTGTCGACGCGAGCACCGTCCGTCCCAACGGCTTGCACAGCCCCTCGATGCGGCTGACAAGATTTACAGCCTTGCCGATCGCGGTGAAGTCCAACCTGCCGGCAGTGCCGATATTCCCCCAGAGTATCTCGCCGACATGCAGGCCAATGCCATATCCGAGCTCAGGGCCGCCATTGCGGCGCCGAGTTTGGTTGAGATGATCTATCCCGGCGCGCGTGGCCTTCACGGCGCGTACCGCCGCGTCACATGCGGCATTTGCATCGCGCTCGCCAATCGGGAAAATCGCGAGGACGCCATCACCTATAAACTTGAGAACCTCACCACCAAATGCGTGCACCGCGCCGGCGACGCAATCGAACCAGGCATCAAGTACCAATACGATCTCGTCTGCATCATGAACCTCGGATAGATCGGTGAAACCTCGAAGGTCCGCGCACAGAAGCGCAGCCCGTATCGTCTCTCCCTTTACTCGACGAGAATGACCGTTGAGCACATGTGCTGCACTGCGCTTTCCCAAATATGCCTCGAGCAATGCGCGTTTCGCGGACCGTTCTGCGAGTGCGGTCATCGGAGCCGCAGCAAACCGGGAGATTTGCCGCAGCAGCTCTGACTGCGCCTCATCCGGAGTATGATCGAACGCCCACACCAAAGTCGGTGCGACACCGCCCGCTCGCTCGTCGAACACGATCGCCCGCGTCGTGCCAAGCCACTCCCGCAGCACGAGCCGGGGATCGGCATTCTGGCGGTCGGCGCCTATCCCCAAAGCCTCGACCACTTCACCCCCAGGCGCTCGCCAGAGCCAGATGCGGCGTGAGATAATCGGGTCGGGAGCATCCTGCGCCAGCGCGCCGGCGATGATCGGCAAGCCGTCTTCAATCAAATGCGTTGAGAGCTGCAATAGAAGTCGCCCACCGTCGCCAATATGCGCGGCGTCGTCCAGAAGGAATGAAAGCGACTTTGCGAGAAGCATGGGTAGAAGGTCACTCGGCACCGGCTTATGCTTACGCCTCGAACATCTTCTTGCAACTCCCCACATTCGCTTCAATCATGCAGGTATTCGCTGCGGATGTGACCTGGAGTGAGCGATGGCGGAATCGGTTTACACAGAGATTGAGGTCGCGGCGCCACAAGCGACCGTGTTCGCGCTTTTGACGGATCCGGACCAGATTGTGCGATGGATCGGGACCGAAGCGAATTTGGATGCAACGCCGGGCGGTCTGTTCCTCGTCAATGTCGGTGGTCGCCATATGGCGCGCGGTGAGTTCACCGAGGTGATCCCGGTCCACCGTCTTGCCTACAGTTTTGGCTGGGAAGACAACGAGACCGTGCCGCCCGGCTCCAGTCATGTCGAGATCGACCTGATCGCGAGGGATGCGGGGACACTGATCCGCTTCACGCACAGCGGACTGCCGAACGCAAAGGAGCGTGACAGCCACCGAAGGGGATGGGAGCACTACCTCTCAAGGCTCAAGATCACTGCCGATGGGGGACATGTCGATCCCGACGTGCCGATGAAGAATATGTGATTTTCATCTAAGGGCCGCGGATGCCCGTAATCCGAACTAGGCGCGGCATGCGTCAACGAGGCCCCCTTTGACCTGCCGTCGCCAAACCGGCCGCTCGGGAAACCCAGCGACCTGCGGGCCGCCGCACCATTACAGCTGCCGGCGACGGGTCGTTTCAGCGAGCTCGGCGAAGGCGTCCGCGATCTCGGTGCCGCTCTTGGCGCCTGCGTGGAGTTCTTGAAACTCAGCGCTTCTGGCGCAACGCCTCGGATTGAATTAGCATCCGTTCATCAAAGCTCCGGCCGCACTCCTGCAGGATGCGGAATGCGGAGCGCAGGCGAGCGAGGCCGGGCGCGGTCACATGCCAAGCGCGACTGGGCATCCGAACTTCCGTTCGGCGGCAAGACGGCGTGGCCGGGAGGAGTCAGATGCAAAAGCTGCAATCGCAAGGTGTTCATCACATCACGCTGGTCGGGGCCGGGCGCCAGACTTCCATCGATTTCTGGGAGGGCGTGCTTGGCATGCCTTTCATCTTCGAGCAGCCCAATCTCGATAAGGCAAGCGAAAGCCATCTCTATTTCGATCCGGGCGACGGCCGGCTGATCACCGTCTTCACTGACGAGAGCCGCACGCCGGTCAAGCGGCGCACGCCGACCGATATGGGCTGTGTCCATCACATCGCCTTCGCGGTGTCGCGCGTCACCTTCCTGCAGGCGGTTGCCAGGCTCGACGAGCGCGCCATCAAGCACAGCGGCGTCAAGGATCGCGGCTTCATGGACTCGATCTACTTCGAGGATCCGCTCGGCCTGCTGATCGAACTCGCCTCCTACCGTTTCGAACCGCCGGCGGGCTTCACCCATGCCGACGTGCTGATGCAGGCGCACAAGATCCGCGTCGCGCGCGGCGACTACAACATCGCCGAAGTGCACCTTGCCGATGCGATCCAGGCGCTTGTCGAGCGCTCGCGCACGACCTTGTCGGAGGATCGCGCACCGAAAAATCCATACTGACGACACGCCGAACAAAGGGAGGATACAATGGCGAAGACAGCAACCAAGAGTGCCACGAAGCCCGCCGCCAAGGCAGCCAGGCCAGGAGCGGAGCCGGCGGCCAAAGCCGCCGCCAAGTCAGCGGCGAAAGTGGCAAAGCCGGCGGCCAAGGTCTCCGCCAAGAAGCTGGCGCCGAAGGCCAAGGCGAAACCGGCGAAAAAGCCCGCGCTCTCGCTCAGCATGCTGAAGCCCAGCGTCAACAATATGAGCGTTCGAGTGTTTGCACGCGCCGCCGGGCTCGATCATTCCGAGACCGACGTATGGGGTCTCACGCGCTCGCCCGAATACATGGCGCGAAACCCGGCCCATCTTACGCCGATGATCGAGGACAAGGGCCTGCCGAGAGGTGTCTTATGGGAAAGCTGCGCCATTATGCAGTACCTCGCCAACAAGCACGGGCTGGAGAAACTATATCCCAAGGCGCCGGCCAAGCGGGCAATGATCGACAGTGCCATGTTCTACCTGATCGGGACGCTCTACCCCTATGTGGCGCGCGCCACATATCCTGTGCTGAATTTCCCGCAATATGCCGGCGAGGTCGGCCACAGCGACGCCCACCCCGACAAGAAGTCGGAAGCCCAGAAGGCCGCTATAGAGGCGATAGCCGAGCCGCTGGAGGTGTTTCACAGCTTCTTCAGGAACGGCAAGCCGTTCATCGGCGGCAAGAACCCGTCGATCGCCGACATCCGCCTGGCGGCGACGCTCGAGTTCCTCGCCGTCATCGACTACGCGCTGCCCCAATGGGCAAAAGACTATATGGCGGCGATCGAGAAGAAGCTCGGCAAGGCCTATGCCGAGCCGGCCGGCGACGTGCGCGGCTATATCGCCTATGTGAGGTCGCAGGCCAACGCCTGAGTCACATGCCACTAGCGGTCGTCCGCACGTCTGCAGGAGCCGGTAATGAACTGGGGATTTTCTTAATCTCCCCTGTTTGCACGATGTGGGGAGCTTAAGGTTTCGTTAACCTAAACCCTTTCTACTGAATCCACCTCCAGCCCGCGACCACGGATGTACTGGCGCGGATGGGAAGCAAAGGTCGGCTGCGCGCCGGCCTTTTGCTTATTTCAGCCCCTGCCGAAGTTGCGCCAGACGGCGTTTCACGACGCCTGCATGGCTGATGAAACGCGTCGCCGCCATCTTGTCATCGCCGATGTGGGCCCTACCATCGAAGTAGTCCCGTCCTCGATGGCGGTTCAAGGACAGAGGCCCTGTCATGAAAAGCATTGCTGGAATGATGGTGATTGCAGGCGCCATGCTGGCGGGTGCAGCCGGTCAATCGAATGCAGCGACGCTCAACACCATGCCCGAGGTCGGGGCTGCCATCCAGGCGTGCTGGACCCCTCCGGCGAATGCCGGGAATTCCACCGTCACCCTGAGCTTCAGCTTCAGGCGCGATGGCACGCTGATCGGCCGGCCCAAGCCGACCGCCATCCGCGTCGCCGGCGAGGAGAAGACGCGCCAAGCTTTTGTCGACGCGGCGGTCGCGGCCGTGGACCATTGCCTGCCGTTGAGCTTTTCACCGGCGCTGGCTGAAGGCATCCCGGGCAAGGTGTTCACTCTGCAATTCAACTCGCCCAAACAAGAACAGGCTGCACCGCGAGTGAAGGCTTCGCCTTGATCTTTTCCGACAACCGGATTCCACTTTTCGGGACCTAATGCATGTCGCGCAAAAGCGTGCAGCGGTTTTGCGACAACGACATGCATTAGACAAGAACCTAAGCGCGTCGCATGACGCCCGGTCGACCGCGATGCGCTTTAGTGGCGCCTTCGTCTCGCCTCGACATGTCGCGCCAGTTCCGGCACCTCGAAGACATAGTCGCTCCAAGCCGATTCCGGTATCTGGCCGGCGAGATAGCACTCCAGCAAAAGCCTCTGCTCGTGGTCGAGTGGCCTCGGTGCGCGTTCATGGTCCAACCAAAGTGAATGGAACAGATTCCTGGTCAGGTCCGCGACAGTGAAGTGGATCGACATTTGCGGTCTCCTCCTTTGGCCGCTCAACGCCGATCCCAGGGCTAAGGTTTCAGCGACGGCCGGCCGGTAACGCCGGATTGATCGCGATGCCGAACCCGCCGCGCGCATCAAACTTCGCCGTGGCGGGCGTCCGCCGGCGTTGCTGCCGGTTCGTCTCAATCTTGAAATAAAAATGTAATATTGAATTTACACGAGTAGATCTAATACACTAGAGCTAAAGTCTCTGGTGGCGGTTTGATCTACTTCAATTAGGAAAAACTGATTTAGCTAGTACTTATCCATAGTCGACAAAGAAATCATGTTCTCGGTGCAACAAGGATAATGGTCGTTCCAATGACACGCTTCTGGCCCCTCACGATTCTGATGCTGGTGTCGGCAATAGCCGTTGCGCTCGGCACATCCTTCTCCTACGCGGATAGCTGCGGTGCCATCAGGAGCCAATTGCTTTCGGCGGGGCGCAGCGGCGGGACCAGCCCCGAGCTTGCCCAACTGCGCCGGCAACTCGCCGCGATTCAAAAGCTTGAGAGACAACGCAGATGCGCAGCGAAAACCGCCGGCTTCTTCTTCAATCCCTGCGCCGACCTGGTCAGCAGCAAGGCGGAGGTGCAACGGCAGATCGCCAGACTGTCGAATTCGAGCAGGGACACGTCCGGACTGAAGGCCAGGTTTGTCGCGCTGGGCTGCGCCGCCCCCGCTGCCAAGAAACAGCCGGCGCAGCAACGCCCGGCACCCAAGGCCCAGTCCGCAGGCACAACAATTGGCGGCAATCGGATGCTGTTTTGCGTTCGCTTGTCGGACGGATATTTCTTCCCCGCGCCAAAATCGCAGTTCGCCAAGAGCGACGATCTGAAGGAAACGGTCGATCAGTGTCGCTACATCTGCGACGATGCCGGCGTCGACCTCTATACGCTGAGCGACGCCACTCGCGAGACCGAGGAGATGGTCGCGCTCGAGTCGGGAAAACCCTATGTGGAGCTACCTGCCGCGTTCCGGTACCGCGACGACGCGAACTTCAAGGCCTGTGACGTCAAGCGCTATTACCAGCGCGTTGCCGAACTCAGGGCACGAACCGTGACACCGGCCAACATGAGCAACGCCATCATTCCGTTGCCGACCGCAAAGCCGGATCTTGGCGTCGTCGCGGAAATTCCTGAATCCGGGATCGAAACTGCCGGTGCGGCTCTCGCAGGGGCAAAAACGTCGGTTTTCGAGGTGCCAGGGACTGCCCAGCATCAGTCGATCGAGAAAGCGATCGGCGCGCGGCCGGTGAGAGTGGTCGGGCCGGCCTTTTTCCCGGCGGACTGACCAGGGCGGGCGATGTTCCGAGACGGCTGGCCGGATAGCCGCTTCAAGGCCTGGAGCCGTGCGCATCGACCGACGTCGGCTGGTTATTCGCAGACCATGCGGGCCCGTTTACCGGGCTCGCTGACATTCTTGCAAGTTAGCGGCTTCGTCGACTCCGGCGACAGCATGGGCGGGTTGTTGGTGACCCTCCTCCGAGGCGTTGCAACGGAAGCCGCGCTCCTGCGCACCGCCGGCCTTTTCGGCGTTTGCGGCGCCACTGGAAAGACGTCGGTCTCCAGTTGCGACTGTTCGGCTTGCGCCTGCGGCGAAGGCCTGTCCCAGAAACGGCGAACATCGAGCGGCTTGGGAATGATGACGGTGCCGTCATAGCTGCGCGCGCAGCCGCTTCCCAGAGGCAGCGCCAGGCACAGGAAGACAGGCAGAATCCGTCGAGACATCAGCAATACCCCTGCAAGCTTATAACGCTGCTTCGGCCTAACCGACAACCGGCGGAATAGGGCGAAGGGAGTAGATACCGTGAAGTAGAAGTCGTCGCACTTCCAGTGGAAGGCGTTGCTCGAAGATCGAGCGCCGGGTCGGGCGCGGATGGAGGTCCAGCGCGAGTTAGAACCTTGCGATTCGTCAACGCTTCCAGCGTAAGGCCATGGTGCGATCGCACCATACCAAAGCCGCGCTCAGTGGCGACAATGGGATATTCGAAGTTCCGCTCCTCCAGTTACGGGCGGGAGCAGCGACCGCCGGCAAGAAACAGGGTCAGATTTACCCCAACGGACCTGTTTCGGCGATGGCGCGGCCATGACACGTTCTGGCTGCATGCAACGCGCTCCCGTCCGGCTTTTTTCTTTTAAAGCCGGTGGCTGCGATCGCCGAGCAGACGATGCCGGCCGGAATTCACGCAAGCTGCTGATTCCAGCGGCAAACCGCGGCCCATGCCGACAAAAGCCCGCGGCCGCTCCTTCTTAACCCGGCTGGACGTCGTTACCGGAGCGACATGAAACTGTCATGCGACTGTAATAATCGGGGGCTATTGGCCTCAGCGGGCGCCGGAGGAATGGCGCCGAGAGACCATATTCCGAACAGGAGCAGGCCACATGAGACATTTCATCCGCTCGGCGGCCGTTGCGATTGCAATGGCTGCGGCGACGACCACCCTCACCCTGTCCGCCGCGCTCGCCGCGGACATCTCCGGCGCCGGCGCCACCTTCCCCTATCCGATCTATGCGAAGTGGGCCGACACCTACAAGAAAGACACCGGCGTTGGCCTTAACTACCAGTCGATCGGTTCCGGCGGCGGCATCAAGCAGATCAAGGCCAAGACCGTTACCTTCGGCGCTTCGGATGCGCCGCTCAAGGGCGACGAGCTTGAAGCGACCGGACTGGCTCAGTTCCCGATGGTGATGGGCGGCATCGTTCCCGTCGTCAATCTCGAAGGCATCAAGCCGGGCGAGTTGGTTCTCGACGGCCCGACGCTGGCCGACATCTTCCTCGGCAAGATCACGAGCTGGGATGACGAAGCGATCAAGAAGCTCAATCCCGACGTCAAGCTGCCTTCGCAGGCGATCGCGGTCGTTCACCGTTCCGATGGTTCGGGCACGACGTTCAACTTCACCTATTACCTCGGCGACGTCAGCGCGGTCTGGAAAGAAAAGGTCGGCGTCGACAAGGCCGTGGAATGGCCGGTCGGCATCGGCGCCAAGGGCAATGAGGGCGTTGCCAACAACGTCTCCCAGACCGGCGGCGCGATCGGTTATGTCGAATATGCCTACGCCAAGCAGAACAAGCTCACCCACACCGATATGATCAACAAGGACGGCAAGAAGGTCGAGCCCACCGCGGCGGGGTTCTCGGCGGCAGCGGCCAATGCCGACTGGAGCTCGCAGCCGGGCTATGGCGTCATCCTCGCCAACGAGCCGGGCGCCGAGTCCTGGCCGATGACGGCGGCAACGTGGATCCTGCTCTACAAGAAGCCGGATGATGCCGCGACCACCGGCGAAGCGCTCAAATTCTTCGCCTGGGCATACGACAAGGGCGACGAGATGGCCGGCGAGCTGGACTACGTTCCGATGCCCGACAAGGTGGTTGAGAGCGTCAAGGCCATGTGGGCCAAGGAAGTCGTCGGCGACGACGGCAAGCCGCTCTACTCGGCTATGTAATCTCCTCCAGGGAGGGCGTCGATGGCGCCCTCCCTGTTGCCTTTAATCGCGAGGACCCAATGACCATCGCTTCCGATGCCATGCCATCATCTGCAGCAGCCCGGGCCAGGGAAGCTACTGTGCGGCGCTTCGCGCTCACAGATGCCATATTTCGCGGACTCACCCGCGCTTCCGCAATCCTTGTGCTGGTCATCCTCGGCGGTGTCGCCATCTCGCTGTTTGCCGGCTCATGGCAGGCGCTGTCGTCGTTCGGTTTTTCTTTCCTGACGACTGAGAGCTGGAATCCCGTTACGGAAAAATTTGGCGCACTGGCGCCGATCTACGGCACCCTGGTGACGGCGGCCATTGCCATCCTGATCGCGGTTCCGATCGGCATCGGCATTGCAATCTTTCTCACCGAGCTCTGCCCGCGCCCGCTCAGGCGCCCGATCGGCATAGCGGTCGAGCTGTTGGCCGGCATTCCTTCGATCATCTACGGCATCTGGGGCCTGTTCGTGTTCGCGCCGTTCCTGCAGACGACGATACAGCCCTTCATCATCAACATCTTCCACGGCGTGCCGGGACTATCCAGCCTTTTCGCTGGCCCTCCTTACGGCATCGGCCTTCTGACCTCGGCGCTGATCCTCGCCATCATGGTGCTGCCCTTCATCACCTCGATCACCAAGGACGTCTTCGATACGGTGCCGGCGGTGCTGAAGGAATCGGCCTATGGCATCGGTTGCACGACCTGGGAAGTGACCCGGCGCGTGGTCATTCCCTATACCCGCATCGGCATCATGGGCGGCGTCATGCTTGGCCTCGGCCGGGCGCTCGGCGAGACCATGGCGGTGACCTTCGTCATCGGCAACGCACATCGCATCAGTGCCTCCCTGTTCGCGCCGGGCACGACAATCTCGGCGACCATCGCCAATGAATTCACCGAGGCCGACGGCGACCTCTACACCTCCTCGCTGGTTTCGCTCGGCCTGATCCTCTTCGTCATCACCTTCCTGATCCTTGCCGCCGCCCGCTATATGCTGATGCGGATCGACGCCCGTACGGGAGCCTGACCGATGTCGACATCCTCATCGCTCCACAGCCGCCGCAAAGCCAGGAATTCGGTGATGATGGCGCTTTGCGTCGTCGCCGCGGGCATCGGGCTTGCCTGGCTGGCGCTCATTCTCGGCGCACTGGTCTATAAGGGCACAGCTGGGCTTTCGCTCGCGGTCTTCACCGAGATGACGCCACCACCGGGCGAGGCCGGCGGCTTGCTCAATGCCATCACGGGCAGCCTGCTGATGACGATCATCGCCGTTGTCGTCGGCACGCCGATCGGCGTGCTGGCGGGAACCTACATGGCCGAGTATGGACGCTTTTCGCGCATCACCACCGTCGTCCGCTTCATCAACGACATCCTGTTGTCGGCGCCGTCGATCATCATCGGCTTGTTTGTCTATGAGCTGATGGTGCGGCCAATGGGACATTTCTCGGCCATTGCCGGCGCCGTTGCGCTTGCCATCCTGGTCATTCCGGTGGTCGTGCGCACCACTGAAGACATGCTCAACCTGGTGCCGAACGCGTTGCGTGAAGCCGGTGCCGCGATCGGCGCGCCGCGCTGGGTGGTGATCCGTTCCGTCGCCTACCGCGCCGCATTGTCCGGCATCGTCACCGGCATATTGCTGGCGATAGCACGCATTTCCGGCGAGACGGCGCCGCTGCTCTTCACCGCGCTCAATAACCAGTTCTGGAGCAGCAATATCAACGCGCCGATGGCCAGCCTGCCGGTGACCATCTTCCAGTTCGCTCTCAGCCCTTACGAGGAATGGCAGCAACTGGCGTGGACCGGCGCACTCATAATCACCCTGACGGTTCTGGGCTTGAGCATCCTCGCCCGCAGCCTTACCGGACGCAGAGAGGACAGATGACACAGATGTTGTCCCCAGACATGACGATGGCCGAAACGGTCGCCGAGAAGACGAAGATCGAGGTCAAGAATCTCAACTTCTACTACGGCCAGAGCAAGGCGCTGAAGGACATCAGCCTGTCGCTGCCTGAGCGCAGTGTCACGGCCTTCATCGGCCCTTCGGGCTGCGGGAAATCGACGCTGCTGCGTGTATTCAACCGCATCTATGAGCTCTACCCAAAACAGACGGCCGAGGGCCAGGTGCTGCTCGACGGCAAGAACATTCTCGACCGGTCGCAGGATCTCAACCTCCTCAGGACCAAGATCGGCATGGTGTTCCAGAAGCCGACGCCGTTCCCGATGTCGATCTACGAGAACATCGCCTTCGGCGTCAGGCTCTACGAGAACCTCGGCAAGTCCGAGATGGACGGCCGCGTCGAACAGGCGTTGAAGCGCGCCGCGCTGTGGAGCGAGGTCAAGGACAAGCTCAACGCCAGCGGCTTGAGCCTATCCGGCGGCCAGCAGCAGCGGCTCTGTATCGCCCGCACCGTGGCCGTGAAGCCGGAAGTCATTCTGCTCGACGAACCGGCTTCGGCCCTCGACCCGCTGTCGACTGCCAAGATCGAGGAACTGATCGACGAATTGCAAGCCGACTACACGATCGTCATCGTCACCCACAACATGCAGCAGGCGGCGCGCGTGTCGCGCCAGACGGCCTTCATGTATCTGGGTGAACTGGTCGAGTTCGACCGGACCGAGAAGATCTTCACGTCGCCCCGCGAGAAGCGCACGCAGGACTACATCACTGGCCGCTTCGGCTGAGCCGTTCCGATCATGCATATGAGGACAGGACCATGGGCGAACACACAGTCGCTTCTTTCGACGAGGATCTCGAGCAGATCAGCAAGCTGATCCGCAACATGGCCGACCTCGCCGGTTCGATGGTCGGCGGGGCGACCAAGGCGCTGTTGAATTCCGACAACGTGCTGGCGCAACGCGTCGTTTCCGACGACGCCATCATGGATGCGCGTCAACGCGAACTGGACGACCGCGCCATCACCCTGATCGCCAAACGCCAGCCGATGGCCCACGATCTTCGCCATGTGGTCGGAGCGATCCGCATGGCGGGCGACCTCGAACGCATCGGCGACCTTGCCAAGAATATCGCCAAGCGCGTGAGTGCGGTCGGCCTCAGCGCCACGCCGCGGGACCTGTCGCATTCCATCGACGCGATGGCGCAGTTGGTTCTCATCCAGGTGCAGGGTGTCATCGAGGAATATGCTGCAGGCGATGCGGCCGCGTTGGCCAAGCTTCGTGCCGCCGACGAGCGCATCGACGTTAAATACACGTCCGTGTTCCGCGAGCTGTTGACCTACATGATGGAAGATCCGCGCAACATCACCGCTTGCACGCACCTGCTGTTCTGCGCCAAGAATCTGGAGCGGATCGGCGACCATGTCACCAACATCGCCGAAAATGCGTATTATGTGCTGACCGGCGAGCAATTGCCGGTCAATCGTCCGAAGCAGGACGAAACGACAATGTCCGCACCGGTGACATGATGGGGGTGCCCAGCCGATGATCGCACCACGCATAATGGTGGTGGAGGACGAGGAGCCGTTGGGTGTGCTGCTCCGCTACAATCTCGAATCCGAAGGCTACCAGGTCGAGGTGGTGACACGCGGCGACGAAGCCGAGATCCGTTTGCAGGAGAATGTGCCCGACCTTTTGGTGCTCGACTGGATGATACCAGCGGTTTCCGGCATCGAGCTCTGTCGTCGGTTGCGGGTGCGCCCCGAAACCGAGCGGCTGCCGATCATCATGCTGACCGCGCGCGGCGAGGAGAGCGACCGGGTGCGCGGTCTTTCGACCGGCGCCGACGACTATCTGGTCAAGCCGTTTTCGACACCGGAATTCATGGCCAGGGTCAAGGCGCTGCTGCGGCGCGCCAAGCCGGAAGTGCTGTCCAGCGTGCTGAAGGTCGGCGACATCGTGCTCGATCGCGAATCGCACAGGGTCTATCGCAAGAAGAGCGAAATCAGGCTCGGACCGACCGAATTCCGGCTGCTCGAGTTCATGATGCGGCATCCGGGCCGTGTCTTCTCGCGCAGCCAGTTACTCGATAATGTCTGGGGGGAGACAATCTACATCGACGAACGCACCGTCGACGTGCATGTCGGGCGGCTGCGCAAAGCCGTCAACAACGGCCGGATGCCGGATGTCATCCGCACCATCCGCGGCGCCGGCTATGCGATCAGGGAAGATTGACCCGCCTGGTCAGGCTACGTTCTTTCTGACGCTGGGCCTCATTTGCGCGCCCGGCGCGAAAATCTCCTGGTCGACGAAGCTTAACGCCCGCATCGCGCAGCCTTCGCGGATCAGAGGCAATTCGTTCGGCTCTGTATCGAAGGAGATCGAGCCTGAATGCTGGCCGCCGGCGGTCTGGGCGATTGCCTTCCGCAAGGCCGGCTCGATCAGATCGAAGGCGGCGGCACTGGCGCCGACCATCGCGACCGGTGCCGGATCGATCAGCGCGAACAGCGAGCCGAGACCGAAACCCAGCGCTTCGCCGGCCTTGCGGTAGGCCTCGCGTTCCGGCCCATCTTTCTCGCGCGCCCGGGCCGCCAGTGCGCGCATGTCGGCGTCGCTGACGTCGGCGACCGGTTCGCTGTCTTCGCTCATCTGCCTGGCGTTGCGCCAGATGGCGTAGTTGCCGGCATACGCCTCGATGCAGCCGCGCCGCCCGCAACGGCAGAGCGCGCCGCCCGGACGATGGATCATGTGGCCAAATTCGCCGCCCGAGGAATGCGTCCCGGTGAACAGTTCGCCCTTCAGCACCAGCCCCATGCCGATGCCATGCGAAAGCAGGATGGCGATGAAGTCATCGCGATAGCGATCCGGATTGCGCCAGCGCAAAGCCACCGCCATCATGTTGCAGTCGTTCTCCACCGTTGCCGGGATGCCGAATTCGTCCTCCAGCATGTCGGCAAAGGCGATGTCGGTCTGCGGCGTGATCGGCGACCACAGCATGGCGCGTGCAGGGGAGTCGGTAATGCCCTGAATCGCCAGGGCGATGCGGGCGACACTGCGGACGTCAAGATCTGGATCCTGCAGCCGGCGCCGGACGATGGCCATGCATTCACGGATCAGCTCGTCGCGCGGCATAGTCAGCGTGTCCAGCCGGCGCTGTTCCTCGGCGACCACCTGTCCCGTGTAGTCGATAATGGCGGCCGAAAGGAAATTCAGCGACAACACCACAGTCAGCACCGCCGCCGCTTCCGGGTTGAGGGCGAGGCCGACTTGCGGACGACCGCGTTTCAACGAAACGGGCTCACTTGGCTTGCTCTCGGCGAGGATGCCTTCCCGTATCAGGTCGGAAGAAATCGCCGATATGGTCGAATGACTGAGGCCGGTGGTAGCTGCGATCTCAGTACGCGATGGCTGGCCGGCCCGGCGCACCGCCGAGATCACCATCGCCCGGTTGCGCCGGCGCAAATCGTCATGGCGGATTCCGACCGACATTGTTTTGCTTTCCTCCCGGTTGCCGCGGCCGCTCATGAACCGGAAGCCGTCGGTAATGTCCGACAAATAGTGTCGGATGAGGCAAATAGTGTCAGATGCAGGTGGCGCTGTCATCGTTTATTCCGACGCTCGAAAAAACTCGCAGAGTCATCAAAATCCATCAGAATCGATGTTGACAGCAGCCGGAGATCGGGCCAGTATTTTTTCGAGGCTCGAAAAAATTAGAGCTTCTAAGCTGGTCTTTGAGCCAATTGGTCACGCCGTACGCGGCGCAGGGAGGATATGATGAAGAAATTCACGACCGCCATTCTGGCGGGTGTCGCCATGACGCTGGCGCTGGCGTCGGTGGCGCAGGCTAAAGACAAGGTCATCGGCGTTTCCTGGTCGAACTTCCAGGAAGAGCGCTGGAAGACCGACGAGGCCGCAATGAAGGCGGCCATCGAGGCCGCAGGCGACAAGTATATTTCCGCCGACGCACAGTCCAACCCCGGCAAGCAGCTCACCGACGTCGAGAGCCTGATCTCGCAGGGCGCCAACGCACTGATCATCCTGGCGCAGGACGCCTCGGCCATCGGGCCGGCCGTGCAAAAGGCGCTGGACGAAGGTATTCCGGTTGTCGGCTACGACCGGCTGATCGAGAACAAGGACGTCTTTTACCTGACCTTCGACAACAAGGAAGTCGGCCGCATGCAGGCCCGGGAAGTCTTCAAGGTGAAGCCGGAAGGCAACTATGTCTTCATCAAGGGTTCGGGTTCCGATCCGAATGCCGATTTCCTGTTTGCCGGTTCGATGGAGGTGCTGAAGGCGGCAATAGACAGCGGCAAGATCAAGAATGTCGGCGAGGCCTATACCGACGGCTGGCTGCCGGCCAACGCTCAGAAGAACATGGAACAGTTCCTGACCGCCAACGACAACAAGGTCGATGCCGTGGTCGCGGCCAATGACGGCACTGCCGGCGGCGTCGTCGCCGCGCTGACAGCGCAAGGGCTGGCCGGATCGGTTCCGGTTTCGGGCCAGGACGGCGACCACGCCGCGCTGAACCGCATCGCGCTCGGCACACAGACCGTGTCGGTGTGGAAGGATGCGCGCGAGCTCGGCAAGAATGCCGCCGAGATCGCCTCGCAGCTGGCCGACGGCAAGCAGATGACCGACATTGCCGGCGTGAAGGATTTCACCACGCCCGGCGGCAATACCGTCAAGTCGCTGTTCCTGACCCCGGTCGCCATCACCAAGGACAACCTCAACGTCGTCATCGACGCCGGCTGGATCAAGAAAGAAGAGGTCTGCGCCGGCGTGACGGCTGGCACTGTTGCAGTCTGCAACTGAGCCGACGTTTCCGAGAAGTCCGAACGCCGCGGCCGCTCGCCGCGGCGTTTTTCAACAAGAGTTGTTTTTCCGCTTCCGGCGGATAACTTCTAGGCTGCTTCCGGCATCCGCGGCAGACGGCAACCCGGCGGGAGAAACATCATGACCGACACGACGTCCAACACGCCGGTCGACAGCACGGCAGACCGGGCACGGGAATCCGAGCTCGGCATCGTTGCCCGATTTCTCAAGGCAACCGAACTCGACACGCGCATGCTCGGCATGGTCGGCGCGCTGCTGGTCATCTGGGTCGGCCTGCATGTCATTTCCAGCGTACGGCTCGGCGTCAATCCGTTCGACTTCGACAGCCGGACCTTCCTGACGCCACGCAATCTCTGGAACCTGTCGGTGCAGACTTCCGCCGTGGCCATAATGGCCGCCGGAATGGTGCTGGTTATCGTCATGCGCAATATCGACCTGTCGGTCGGTTCCGCCGAAGGTCTGATCGGCGTGGTCATGGGCTTTGCGCAGGTGCATTTCCTGGTGCGAATGATCGGTCTGCAATTAGGCAATCCCTGGATCTGGATCCTGGCACTGGCCATCGGCCTGGCGCTTGGCCTTCTGATCGGAGCGTTCCAGGGATACATCATCGCTTATCTCGAGGTGCCGGCCTTCATCGTGACGCTGGGCGGCCTTCTGGTCTGGCGGGGTGCCGCATGGTGGGTCGCCAGCGGTCAGACGATTGCGCCGCTTGATGCCACTTTCCAGCTGATGGGGGGCGGGCCGGCGGGTTCGATCGGCGCGCGATGGAGCTGGATCGTCGGAATTGTCGCGTGCCTAGCGGTTGTGTTCATGCTGCTCAACGGGCGGGTGCAGCGCAAGCGGTTCCGCTTTCCGTTGCGCCCGATCTGGGCCGAGACGTTCCTCGGTGTCCTCACCTGCGCTGCCATCATGGGCGCCATATGGCTTGCCAATTCCTATCCTTGGCCGGTCGGCATCGTGAACAGATATGCGGCGGCCAACAATATAACGGTTCCCGAAGGCGGGCTGTTCATCGCCCATGGCATCGCCATACCCGTGCTGATGGCTGTAGCCGTAGGGCTGATCATGACCTTCATCGCCAAGCGTACCCGTTTCGGCCGCTATGTCTTCGCCATCGGCGGCAATCCGGAAGCAGCCAACCTTGCCGGTATCAACACGCGCTGGGTGACCATGAAGGTGTTCATGATCATGGGCGTGCTGGCGACGATCGCCGCGGCGATCTCGTCAGCCAGGCAGAACTCGTCGACCAATGCGCTGGGCACGTTGGACGAGCTGCTGGTCATCGCGGCGGCGGTGATCGGCGGCACGTCGCTCGCCGGCGGCTCCGGCACAGTGCTCGGCGCCATGCTCGGCGCGCTTTTGATGCAGTCGCTGCAGTCCGGCATGGTGCTGCTCGGCATCGATTCACCGCTGCAGAGCATCGTTGTCGGCGCCGTGCTGGTGCTCGCGGTGTGGCTCGATACCGTCTATCGCAAACGTGTGTAGGGAGGAGGAACGATCATGGCAGACAAAACCGCTCCCACGGGCACGCCGCTGATCGACATGCGCAACATCTCCATCGCTTTCGGCGGCATTCGCGCCGTCGACGATGCCTCTGTCGACCTTTTCCCGGGCGAGGTGATGGCTTTGCTCGGTCACAACGGTGCCGGCAAATCGACGTTGATAAAAATCCTGTCCGGCGCCTACAAGCGCGATGCGGGCCAGATTTTGGTCAACGGCGAGGAGGCTTCGATCTCCAATCCCCGCGACGCCAAGAAGTACGGCATCGAGACGATCTACCAGACGCTGGCGCTGGCCGACAATGTCGATGCGGCCGCCAACCTGTTTCTCGGCCGCGAGCTGATGACCGGCTGGGGAACGCTCGACGACGTCGCCATGGAGGCCGAGGCGCGCAAAGTGATGGGCAGGCTCAATCCGCGTTTCCAACGCTTCAAGGAGCCGGTGGTAAAGCTTTCGGGCGGCCAGCGGCAGTCGGTGGCGATCGCCCGCGCCATCCTGTTCAATGCTCGCATCCTGATCATGGACGAGCCGACGGCTGCACTCGGGCCGCAAGAGACGGCGCAGGTCGGCGAACTGGTCAGGCAGCTCAAGGCCGACGGCATCGGCATCTTCCTGATCAGCCATGATATTCACGACGTGTTCGAGCTTGCCGACCGTGTCTGCGTCATGAAGAACGGTCGGGTTGTCGGAACGGCGCGCACAACCGACGTCACCCAGGACGAGGTGCTCGGCATGATCATCCTCGGCAAGTGCCCACCCGGCGCCATTCCGGGGCCGGGCGCGCTGAAGATCGCCGCATGAACGAGAATTAGCCGGCTAATCACACGCCGCCAAAATGTGCCAGCCGTCACCATGCTTTGGCCTCGCCATTGTGTTGGCGTCAGGACTTGCCCATAAAGATGCCGAACCGTCCACGGGACGTATCAGCAATTGAAGAAGCTTTTTCCGACCGTCGCTTTTATCGCCGTCGCGCTGATCAGCCTGACGATGGCGGGTTTTGCCTATTTTGCCACCCAGGAGGCGGCCCGCATTAAATTCGAGGCGACGGCAGACGACGCGCTTAACCGGATCGAAAGCCGCATCGACCTGGACCTGTCGCTGCTGCGTTCGACCCGGGCGCTGTTCGACGCACGCAATGGCGGTATCTCGCAGGGCGAGTTCAAGGCTTTCTTCAACGCGCTCGACGTCGACAATAATTTCGCCGGCCTGCGCGGCATCGGTTTCCTCCGCCTGGCGAAAACTGGCAACGAGGCGGCGGTCGAGCGCGACATCCTGCACGATCACGGCGCAAGCCATCCGATCTATCCCGACACGAACTTACCGTGGCGTACGCCCATCGTGCTGTTCGAACCGCTGGATCCGTCCAACAAATCCAGCATCGGCTACGACATGTTCACCGGGCCGGCGCGGCGCGAGGCGATCGAAAAGGCGATGGCCGACGACCAGCAGCACGCCAGCGGGCTCGTGCAGTTCGGCAAGGATACGGGTGCCGCGCAGACCTTTACCGGGTTCCTCGTCTTCGTCCGGCTCAATGTCGAAACCGCGCCGGACGCCGTGAACGCGACGAGATCCTCGACTGCCGGCTTCCTTTATGCGGCCTTCCGCGCCCGTGATCTGTTCCAGGCTGCGCTCAGCCGGGCACCATTGCTGCCGGTCAACACCGAGATCTATGACGGCACGGTGGACAGCGACAACCTGCTGTTCCAATCGGAAACGCCGCCTGTTTCGAGCCTCGGCGACAGGCTGCTGGTCACCCGCAAGGTCACCGTCGCCGGCCGGCCGTGGGTCGTCCTGTTCAGGCCGACAAGTGCTTTCTCGCAACCTTCCTCGCGCGCCATCCCGGTGATGCTCGGATTGTTCGGACTGCTGCTTGCGGGCGCCATCGCGCTGGTGGCCCGCTATCAGGAGCGGGCCTATGAGGCGGTCTCGCTGCTTCACGAAACGACCGAAAAGAGCCTGCTGGAAAAAGACCTGATGCTGCAGGAGATGAAGCATCGCATCAAGAACTCGATCACGCGGGTGCTGGCAATCGCGCGCCAGACAGCATCGCACACCACCGACGTCCAGGAATTCTCGGCTTCTTTCTCGGCCCGGCTGCAGGCGATGGCGGCTTCCCAGGACATGCTGACGCGCTCACGCTGGCAGAAAGCCGATCTCGGCGACCTGCTGCGCATCGAGCTAGGCCAGGTGTTCGGCAGCGAGCTTCCTGAAGGGCTGCTGTCGGGACCGCAGATTCTTCTCGATGAAAAGACGACGCAGGCACTCGGCCTCGTCTTTCACGAACTGGCGACGAATGCGCTGAAGCATGGCGAAGCCGGCAATTCAGTCGGTGCGCTGAAGGTCGACTGGTCGCTCGAAGCCCGTAGCGGCACCCGGACATTGGCTCTCAACTGGCGCGAGGCCGGTCAGAAGAAGCTTGAGAGACCGGCAAAGAGTGGTTTTGGCACCAGACTGATCGATCTCAACGTCACGCGCGAATTGCGTGGCACAATCAGGCGCGATTTTCGCGAAGATGGCTTGAACGTGGAAATCAAGGTTCCGCTGCCGGCCTGAAACGCCGTCTCGTGGGCCGCATCGCAACAGCGCTTTAAAGAGCAAACGCGGAGACAGGTGGCCTGCCTCCGCGTTTGCTGTTCGCCTGGAGCTCGAAACTAGTTGCAGCGAGCTGTGTAAATCCGGCCGTGACGATCTCTGTATTGGCAGTAGCCATTTTGCAGCCGGCGAACGAGCAGACCGCCAATCGCACCAGCGCCGGCGCCGATCAAAGCGCCCTTGCCGCCGCCGACAGCGCCACCAATGAGCGCGCCGCCCACAGTGCCGATACCCACGTTCTCTTCCGTGGTGGTGCAGCCGCTGACCGCAACCACGGCAACCATGGCAATAATCATCTTCCGCATGGAGTCATCCTCACTTTTGTCCTCACTTTAATAAGCTCCAGCCGCCATTTAGCATGAAAGTACGGCCTTTGCCCGCACGATTTCATTGTTGATTAAGATAGTCTTTTTCGGGGCGTGCGCCGTTCGATGCTACCACGAACCCGGAAATCTCCAAGGACGCATCGAGCGTGCCGTTGGGGCGCACGTTCCAGACGATCCTGTCATGGTCGTTCTCGAGCGCCGGATCGACGGCAAGGCATCTGGCGCCGACATGTTGGGCCTGGCCCTGCAGGTCAGCGACCGCGAACGGGCACGGCCGAGCACTCGGGCAGTGGTTTCAAAGCGATCAAGCAGAGGCGAGTTCGATTCAGATCAGTTGGGACGCGGCGGTCAGGACGATCGCGGCCATAAGCGCGACGGCGGCGAAGCGCAGGGGCGAAGCACGAGGCGCGGGCGTTGCGGGCGCGTCGGGATCCTGAAAACCGCCCATCGAGACGCGAGCGGCCTGTTCCAGTCTGTTCACGTCTGCAGCCGTCAACGCCCATCCCTTCACTTTGTGCCAAACTCAATCCGGCGGATCGGCACGTTCGCACAGGATCGGACTTTATGGTGAACAGTCGGTTAAAGATGGCGATGCGCAGCAAGCCTTCGCGCGGCGACCGCCGCTCGTTAATCCGTCTCGAAATTACCGTGAGGAACGACAAGGCGGTATTCGAGGCGGTTCCCGGTGATCTCAAGGGTCGCCGTTCCATTCAATGAAGTGGGCACGACGCGTTCGAGCGCGACGCTGCCAAAACGCTTCTCACTGCGCTGATTGTCGTTGGCTCCGATCACTTCGGCCCATGTCAGCGACAGCGCAGGCTCGCCAGCGGAAGCTGCCGTCAGATCGGCCGTCACCTCGACGAAACCGTCGCTGCGCGACAGTGCGCCATAGCTGACCGAATTGACGGCGAGCTCATGCATGGCCAAGCCGATGTGCAAGGCGGCATTGGGGTTGAGATATGGATTTGCGCCGCGGAAACGTAGGCTGTGCAAGGGATCCGCGCCGTACCTGCCGACCTGACCGGAAACCAGCTCGCGCAGCGCCGCTCCCCGCCAGTTGGATGACGTAACCAAATCCTGCGACGAGGCCAGCGACTGCAATCGGCCCCGGAAGCGCGTCAGGAAATCGTCAATGCTGCCGGAATAACGGCCCGTCTGGGTGGCGATGCTCTGGATGATGGCCAAAAGGTTCTTGGAGCGATGACTGACTTCGCGCAGCAGCGCCTTCAACGTCTGCTCCCGGCGTTTCTGCTCGGTTGTTTCGACCATGGTGGTCACGACGCCCTGCACCGCGCCGGTCTCGCTGCGGTCGGCGTCTATCCACACCTGAAACCAGCGGGCGCCGTCATCGGCCGGCACACTGAGCTCAAGATGTTGAGGATTGCCGGAGACGATGACGTCGTGCTTGGCGGCGCCGATACGCTCTGCCTGCGCCGGCGGCAAGATGCCGTTGTTGTCGGAGGCATCGGAAGTCCAGGGCGCGCGCATGTTGCGCGCCCACACCGTCTTCATCTCGCGATCCTGGTACAGGACGGAAATCCCGGCATTGTGCAGTGCATGGAGAAGGGCCCGACCAAGCTGCATCCCGCTTTCGGCGGGATGCAAAGCGATGATCTCATCACTCTGGCCGCGGTCTTTCATTTTTCCGACTCTGGAACGCATCGGTCAATTTGCTCAACCCATGTCGGGCTGAACGGTTCGCGGAAAAATGGGTTCCAAAAGGAGGAGGTTCGTATCAAACCTTAAAAAGCGGTCCGCCGAGCGGCATCCCGTTGGAGGACACTGCCCGGCGGTGGCTGGAAACCGTTTGAGGGGTGCGGCTTCCAGTGTTCGCTTGAATGGCCGCTTGGCATTCACGCTCGTCTGATCAGGCCGGCAATAAGCGATATGATCAGGAAGGCGAGAAAGATGAAGAACAATATCTGCGCTATGCCGGCCGAGGTGCCAGCGATGCCGCCGAAACCAAGCGCACCGGCGATGATCGCCACGACGAGAAATACGAGCGCCCAGTAAAGCATGATCGATCTCCTTCCAATGCTGCGGTGAAAACGTGATTCGCCTCCGTTTGTTCCACCATTTTCCGAAAAAGACGATGCTGAAAATCTTCAGGGCCCGAATTGCCGCGGTGTGTGGAAAGGTCCAGTTGGTTGCCCCAGTTGGTTGCCAGTGAATTGAGCCGGCGTCACTCCCCTCTGATCCTGGGGAGCGGCTGTCTCGGCGGCCGCAGTTCGGCCGCCCGCTGTTTCATGCCGCGGCTTTCGCGTGCCGGTCAAAGAACAGGGCCTGGCTGATAAGAGCCTTGACCATGTCCGGATTGAACGGCTTGGTAACCAGGAATGCCGGTTCCGGCCGCTCGCCGGTGAGCAGGCGCTCGGGAAAGGCGGTGATGAAGATCACCGGTACCGAGGTCGACGACAGGATCTCATTCACGGCCGCTATGCCCGAACTTCCGTCGGCAAGCTGGATATCGGCAAGCACCATCTTTGGCCGCGCCTTGCCGAACATCGCCACCGCCTCGGCGTGGGTGCGCGCCGTTCCGACGACGCGGTGGCCGAGGCTTTCGACCATTTCCTCGATGTCCATGGCGATCAGCGGCTCATCCTCGATGATCAGCACGTCGGTTGCCACCTGACGGGAGATCTCGTTGCTCGCCTGCGCGAGGAGTTCGGAGAATTCCTGTTCGTCGACGTCGAGAATCTCCGCCGCCTCGTCTTCGCTGAAGCCTTCGACCGCCACCAGCAGAAAGGCTTGGCGGGGGCGAGGCGCAATTGCATTCAGATTGGCCGCGGCACGCTGTTCCCATGCCGACTGGGCATGCTCCTGCGGAACGCGAATGGCCACTGAGGTGAAGAGCTTGGCAAAGACCTTGTAGAGCGCGATGCGGTCGTTCGATGCGTTCGGAAAGATGTCGACATCGGCAATGATGGCCTCGAGCATTGCGGCGACCAGCGCGTCGCCGCTCTCCTGCGATCCGGATACTGCGCGCGAGAAGCGACGCAGGAACGGCAGGTGCGGAGCGATGGTTGCTGATAGGCTCATATTGGACGTCTCCCTCATATGACGTGATTGCATGTTACAGCTAAAAAACGGTTCGCAAGCCCAGAGTTGAAAACGCGGGTTCTGCGAAAAAGTTCCGATCATGCGGAACTAAATATATGGGCTGGCGTTTAGGGGCGGGTTGGGCAACCAGACGAGGCTGCCGCTTGCCTTGCGTTATGTGTTGAAGGGCGGCTTAAGGCTGGGACAAAAGGGCGAAATGAAGAACATGACGAAAGCTACCATGGGTGGCGTTGGCAACGGGCGCCGGGCTGCTTCCCGCGACCCGCTTGGGCCGAACTCGGAAATCGGCCGCAAACTCAAACAATACTACGACGAGCTGGTCTCCGACAATGTGCCGGATCGCTTCGCCCAGCTGCTCAGCCAGTTGGAAAAAGCCGAACCTGTACAAAAGAAGGACTGAGGCATGGCGGCCGTCTCCCAGGGCTTCAAGACCGACTTGCTCGGCTCGATCCCGAGCCTGCGGGCTTTTGCCGTGTCGCTGACGCAAAACGCCGACAAGGCCGACGACCTGGTGCAGGAAACATTGGTCAAGGCATGGGACAAGCATGAAAGCTTCCAGCCCGGCACCAATCTGAAGGCATGGCTGTTCACGATCTTGCGCAACGAATTCTATTCGCAGATGCGCAAGCGCGGCCGCGAGGTGCAGGACAGCGATGGCGTCATGACGGCCAGGCTTGCCGTTCACCCGGCCCAGCACGGCCAACTTGACCTCGAGGACTTTCGCGGCGCGCTCGAATTGCTGCCAGAAGACCAGCGCGAAGCCATTATCCTCATCGGCGCGTCGGGCTTCTCCTACGAGGAAGCGGCCGAGATCTGCGGCTGCGCCGTCGGAACGATCAAGAGCCGCGTCAGCCGCGCCCGCACACGGCTGCAGGAAATTCTGAAGATCTCCGGTGAAGACGAGTATGGCCCGGACGCAATTTCGGCTCAGGTAACCGGGTCGACGGCTGCGTGAAGCGCGGCGTGTTCGAACCGCTCCGCGCCTCAGCGGAGAGGCGTTCGCCTGCAGGCCGCCGCCACTGCCTCGACGAGATCGTCTCCCGAATAGGGCTTGGTGACCAGTCTGACGCCGGGAAAGGATTTCTTGATCTCGTCCGTATCCGAATAGCCCGAGGCAAAGACGAACGGGATGCCCGCTTCACGCAGCCGCGAAGCAAATTGGAGCGTCGAAACGCCGCTCAGCATGAGGTCGACGATGGCCACATCGAACTGCGCGGCAACGTCTTGCTGTTCGATCTCAGTCAGATCACGGGCGATGACCACATTGAGCGCGCCGTAGTCGCGGCAAAGCTGCTCGATATCCATGGCAATCAGGAACTCATCTTCCAGGATAAGAATCCGCAAACCGTCGAGTGATGCGCGCACGCAGCAATATCTCCTTAAATTCGTCTCGATCGTGAAACGGGGGAAGTCATGATCGTTATTTGGCATGCTGTCATTTAAAAAAGACGCGCTGGCGCGGATGCGTCGGCCTCGGCCCATGCAAGGCATTTGCAACGCGCGCTGCCGGAGATAGGGTTAGAAGAGGTTCGTGCCGGAACCTTGGGGTCTGTCGGGCGTTTCGACCGAGCAAAAGCATGGAGAGTGAAGCAATGGCGACTGCCGCAGGAAAGGCCGCGAACGAAGCCCGCACGAATTCCGATATTGAGGCCGACATCGCACAACTGAAGGCCGACATCGACCAACTTACCAAGCTGTTGGCCAAAACTGGCGAACATGGCTACGGGGCAGCGCGGCGAGCCGCCGCCGAAAGCGTCGAGCAGTTGCGAACCCAGGGCGAGGCAGCCTTCGACAGCCTGCGCAGCAACGCCAGGGACATCGAGGCGCAGATGATAGCGCATATGCGCGAGAAGCCGGTGACGTCGCTGGCGATCGCCGCCGGCGTCGGGTTCCTCTTCGCGCTTCTCGCGCGCCGCTAGTTCTGCACGCATGGGAATGCTTGCATCGCTGATCTCGGGCCTCGCCTCGGGCGAAACCATTGCGGCGGTGCAACGCGCGCGTGTGGCTGCAATTGTCTATTCGGTCGCAGCGGTCGTAGCGCTGTGCGGCCTCGGCTTCCTGGTCGGGGCGGCCTATATCTGGACGGCGGCCCGCTATGGGCCGATGGCAGCTTCCCTGAGCTTCGGGATCGGCTTTCTCGCAATCGCCGGTCTCATCCTGCTCGTCTACCGGATGTCGGCCGGCTCGCGCGCCAGGCGCCGGGCGAAGCGACGCAACGCTGACATGAAGGCTATCGGCATCACTGCGGCACTCGCCGTGCTGCCGGCGCTGCTCAAGGGCAAAGATGGCCCGGGAAAGGCCAGACTGAGCGCGATTCTCGGCCCGGCGATAGCACTCGCTGCCTACGCCATCTACCGCGAGAACGTGAAGCGCGGCTCCGATGATCCGGATACCGGCAAACGTGAATAGTTCGGAGGGGATAGTTCGGGGCAAACGATTCTGGCGCCGGTCGCAAAATCACAAATCTTCGAGCGGAATCGATATTTCCGCGACCACGCCGTCCGGCCGGAATTCATGGATCACCTCGCTGGAAATGACCTTGGCCAGGCTGCGGCGGATCAGGATCGAGCCGAAGCCATGGCGTTCGGGCGGCGCAACCCGCGGGCCGCCGCTTTCGCGCCAGGCCAGCAACAGACGGCGTGCGCCCTTCCTGCCTTGTACCCTCCAATCGAGATCGACCTTTCCGGAGGAAACCGAGAGCGACCCGTATTGCAGTGCATTGCTTGCCAGTTCATGCAGGATCAGCCCGAGCCCGACTGCCTGGTCGGGTGAGAGCAGGACATCGGCGCCGGAGATCGCCATGCGCGATTGTCCGGCGGCTTGGAACGGCTTTAGCTCGATCTCCACCAGCTCGCGGATGCCGATGCCGCGCCACTCGCGGTCCGACAGCAGGCTGTGCGCAACGCCCAGTGCCTGCAGCCTGGCGCTGAAGGCTTCGAGGAATTCGCTTGGCTGGCGGGCATGGCGAACGGTCTGCGTCGCCAGCGCCTGTACGGTTGCCAAAGTGTTCTTGACGCGGTGATTGAGCTCGCGCAGCAACAGTCGTTGACGTTCGTCGCCAAGCTTGCGTTCGGTAATGTCGTAGTTGACGCCGAAGATCAGCGTCGGCTTGCCATCGCCGTCGCGTTCTATGACGCGGCCGCGTGTTGCGATCCATCGCGGCGGATCGAGGCCTTTGACACGGTATTCGCCAAAATAATCGTCGCTGCCGGTCAGCGCGTCGCGAAAGCGTGTTTCGGTCTGGTGAACGTCGCGCGGGTCGATGGCGGTCAGGATGTCGCGCGCCCTCAGCCTGTTCGACTTCGGCAGGTTGAACAATTCGGACAGCAGGACATCGCAGTCGATCATATCGCTGCGGATATCCCATGCCCAGCTGGCAAGCGAAGCCGCGTCGAGCGCGATAGCGCGCCGCTTTTCCTCTCGAACCAGTGCTGCCTTGGCAATCGCCGCACTGCGGGTTGCATCCTTCAGCGTGAACAGGCTGGCGGCGAGGCCGGCCAGCGCCGACAGCTGGTCGAGCTGGACAGAGGAGGGACGTGCGTGCGGCTTCCGGTCGAGCACGCACAGCGTGCCGATCAGCGCGCCGTCGACTACGATGGGCACGCCTGCGTAAAAGCGGATATGATGCTCGCCGGTGACCAGCGGATTGGCTTTGAACCGCGGATCCGCCGCCGCGTCGGCCACCACCATCGGCACGTCGCCGGCTGCGATGGTATAGGCGCAGAACGATGTCTCGGTTGCGATTTCGGTCTCGTCGAGGCCGATACAGGACTTGAACCACTGCCGCTCGGCATCGACCAGCGTGATCAGTGCGACAGACGTTTGCATCGCCGAAGCGGCAAGACCGCCGATACGATCGAAATCAGGGTCGGCAGCCCCGTCCAGCGTGTCGAGGCCGTGCAGCACGGCAAGACGGTCCGCGGCGCCCACCACACGGCGAATATCGGCCGGCAGGCCCGGCGTGTTCTGGCTATTGTCGTCCACTATGCCCCCGGTGGCCGGCTCCGCTGATTGGTCAGGCCAACCGGCCCGTCTGCCGCCTTGCAGTGCCGGAACTTTCGCGGCGGGGGACCGTTACCAGCCAACGCCCCGCCAGTTACGCCTGCCGGCGCCAAATATGGAGCCAGACAATGCCAAAAACCATTCCTGAAAACAAAGCCCGTCAAGGGCGGCGGGGTCGGCATGTCCTTCGTATCCTGATCGCCGCGCTGTTGCTGGCTTTTATCGCCTGGGGCGTCGCCGAAATCTACGGCTGGATGATCGAGACGCCGAAGACCGAACAGGGCAACACGCCCAGCGGCTAGGTTCTCTCCATCGCTCGCGCCAGTTTGCATCACGCAACCCCACATCACGCATCCCACGTCAGGCAACCTTTGCCTCGACAGCGCGCGCCGGGACGAGAACATTCAACGCGCGCGGATGGATTTCGACGGTCGTCTCGCGATCGAGCTTTACCAGTTCGCCGTCCATGACGGCCTGAACTTTCCTGTTAGTCGAATGGATTTTCAAAACGGCGCGGTTTGCCTGATGGATTTCGACATGCTCGTTGCCGCGCCATTTCCCACGGGCGACGTCAAAGAGGAACCTGATCAATTCGCCGCGCCGCCTTGCCACGGTGACATAGATGCCCAGCACGCCGCCTGCCGGATTATCGGCATAGGGCAGGTGGCCCTCGCCGAACAGATTGTTGGTGATGCCGATGCCGGTGATCCGCGTTCTGATCTCGGCCTCACCGACCGTCAGCGTTACGTTCATGGCCGGCGGGTTGTTGATCGTTGCCCAAGCGGCCCGCACCGAGGCACGCATCTTCCCCAGCCGCGAGCCGAATTCCATCTTCTGGCGCAGTTGCACCATCTTGGCGTGCATGCCGATCGAGAATTGATGTACGAAAGGCCGGCCGTTGGCTGTTGCAATGTCAATTGCCATCACCTCGCCGTCGGCAAACGATTTCAGTGCCGCATCGAGGGTCTGCGGGATACCGAGGCCGCGCGCAAAAAGGTTCATTGTGCCAGCCGGCAGAATTGCCAGCGCCTTCTCCCCATTCATCAAACGGGCTGCCGCGGCCGAAATGGTGCCGTCGCCGCCGCCAGCCAGCAGGACGTCGATGCCGCGCCTGGAAGCTACGCCGTCCAGCGTGGCGACGATATCCTTGCCGGCGACGATTTCGATATCAATCGAGTGGCCGGCACTCTCAAGGGTGCTGCGCATCCGACTGGCGAAGGCCTCAAGATCGATGGTGCGCAGGGTGCCCCCGTCCTTGTTCAGCACCGCTGCAAACCGCATGGCCGTTCCATTTTCCAGCACCTATCGGGCCGGGACGGAGCCCCAGCCGGGAGTGGAACGGGGCGGCCGAGAAAATGTTCCTTTCGACCAACGCGGCGAATCCGAGAACCATTGACATCGCACCGGGTGCACCACGGCTTTTTTCGGAACAACAGTGTGGTCACAACGTTGTGAACATGCAGAAGACGCTGCGCCCGCAGTGACGCCAGGCGGGTACGGCGTGCACGAAATCACCGACGAGGAGACACTAAGATGATCCGCACCCTTTTAACCACGACAGCAGTCGCAACATTGATTGCGACGGGTGCATTTGCGCAGTCGGCGACGACCCCGGCGCCGGCGCAACCACCCGCCGTAGAGAATTCCGCTCCAGCCGCTCCGGTGCAACGCGCCGAGGGCAGCCTTGTCACCAATATCATCGGCGAGTCGGTCTATAACGGCACCGGCGACAATGCAGAGAATATCGGCAAGATCACCGATGTCGTCTTCGACGAGCGCGGCGAGGTAAAATCCGTCGTCATCGGCGTTGGCGGTTTTCTTGGCATAGGAACCAAGAACGTCGTTTTCGACTACAAGAAGATGCAATGGGCCGAAAGAAATGGCGACCGTTGGCTGATAGCGCAAACGACGAAGGATGAGTTGACGGCTCAGCCGGATTTCGACCGGAGGCCTTACGATCCGACTCCGCCACCAGCTTCGGCGGATAATGCGGCGCCTGCCGCCCCTTCCACCAGCGCGCAAAATACAACCCCGGCGCCTGCCGCGCCGGCTGAGCCAGTGAAGCGCGCCGAAGGCAATCTCGCCACCAATATCATCGGCGAGACCGTCTATAACGGCACCGGCGACGACGCCCAAAACATCGGTGACGTGAACGACATCGTCATCAACAAGGAAGCCAAGGCGCAATCGCTGATCATCGGTGTCGGCGGCTTCCTCGGCATCGGCGAAAAGAACGTCGCCTATGACTTCGACAAGGCGCAGTGGGCCGAGAGGAACGGCGATCGCTGGCTGGTCGCGCAAACGACCAAGGAAGAGCTGCAGGCGCAGCCAGACTTCAACCGCAAGGCCTATGATCCGGCGCCGGCAACCACTGCGTCGAACGATGCCAATGCGCCTGCTACCGTCACGCCCACCGTGATGGCCAGCAACACTGCGCCGAACGACAACACCGCAACGACTAACAACGCTGACCAGGCCGGCAAGACGGCTCAAAACGCTCCGGCAGCGGCGCCTCCGGCTAATTCCACGGCCGACCAGACCAAGACCGGGTCGATCGACAAGTCGACGCTAACCGAAATGCCGATGGGCGAAATCCGGGCCGAGGATCTGGTTGGAACCACCGTTTATGGCGCCAACGATGTCAACGTCGGCGAGATCGGCGATATCGTGCTGGGCAGCGACAAGAAGGTCGACGCAGTCATCATCGACGTTGGCGGCTTCCTTGGCGTCGGCGAGAAGGAGGTGGCGGTCGGCATGGACAACCTGAAATTCATGACCGACAAGAACGGCAAGCGCTATCTCTACACGAACTTCACCAAGGAGCAGCTTGAGGCGCAGGCTCCCTATGACAAGGCCAGCTATGCGCAAAATCGCGACAAACAGCGCATGATCATGCGCTAAGCAGCACACAGGCCGACAGAGAAGCCCGCGCCGGCAACGGCGCGGGCTTTGTTTATGTCGAGGGAAAGCCCGCGACATGGCCGGCAACGCCATTGTCCGTCAATTCGGCGAGCGCCAGAGATTGGTCGAGATGCTCGGCCCGCCAGGCGAGCAACTTCTCGGCAAATTCCAACCGCACCGGCAGATAGGCTGGGTCGTCAGCGACGTTGGTCAGCTCGCCGGCATCTTTTTCCAGGTCGAAGAGCAAGGGCGGCAGGCCGCCGCCGAAATTCACATATTTGAACTTTTGGGTGCGGATGACGGCGAGATTGCACTGACGCGGACCGATGCCGAAATAGCGTTCTGCATCACCATCCGCAATCGAGCGGAAATCGAACTCCCAATGCGCCGCATCGCGCCAATTGTCCGGCTCCGTTGCGTCCAGGAAAGGCGCCAGCGAGCGGCCGTCGAGATGCGGCAGGACTTCGCCGCCAGTGAGCTCGAGCCCAGTGAGCTCGACCAAGGTGGGTGCCAAATCGACCGCCTCGGTGAAGCGGTCGACACTGCTGCCGGCCGCCTTGTGGCGGCGCGGATCGCGAATGACCAGCGGAATATGGAAGCTGCCGTCGAAGAAGCCGCCCTTGCCCAGCATGAAATGATCGCCCATCATCTCGGCGTGATCGGAGGTCAGCACGATGACGGTGTCGTCCCATGCATCGGCCGCCTTGACCGCTTGCCAGACACGGCCAAGCTGCGCGTCGACCTCCGAGATCATGCCGTAATAGAGCGCCCGGATGCGGCGAAAATTGTCGTCGCCCCAGTCGCGCACCTTGCCCTCCGAGCCGGGACGGAATTTCGACCGTTCCTGCCGGTTAAGTTCATAGGCGAGATAAGGGTGGCTTGCTGCTTCGGCCTGCCAGCTTTCCGCGCGGTCAAAAGCTGGACCGATGGCCGGATTGTACATGGCGTTGTAAGGCGCCGGCACGATGAAGGGCGGGTGGGGGCTGATGAAGGAAAGATGCGCGAACCACGGGGCATCGCGCTCCTGCTCGCCGAGCCAGCGGATGAATTCGCCGGCCAGGAAGGCCGACGGCGTCTCGTCCTTCGAATAGATTGGCGGACCGTTGCTGATCGCGCCGTCGTTTTCCAGGATTTCGCCCGCCGGGCGGTGAATGGCGGGGGAGCCGGCGCCGGCATCGACGCCGCGCGCCTTGAGCCATGACAGCCAGGGCTTCTGGTGCTCGGGCAGAAGCTGGCGCACGGTGAAGCCGGGCAGCACGCCTTCATAGCTTTTCAGCTGCGGGTCGCCAGGCGCCAGCGTGCGCGGGTCGCGCGCCATGTCGGTATAACCGAACAGCGTCGGATCATAGCCGAGGGCGCGTGCCCAGAGGGCTATGTTGCCGTGGCGGGCGTCGAGCGGTGTGCCGTTGCGGCAGACACGATTGTTCATCTGGTAGAGGCCGGTGTAGAGGCAGGCGCGCGCCGGCGAGCAAGGTGCGGCGCCGCCATAGTGCTTCTGGAACAAAACGCCCTCGGCAGCCAGCGCGTCGGCATTCGGTGTCCTTACCACCTTGTGGCCAGCAGCTGACAGGCAGTCGCCCCGCCACTGGTCGCAGGTGATCAGGAGAATGTTGGGGCGTTTTCCACTCAACCGCTGTATCCTCATGCTGGCTACATGCGTCGCTCATGGAGCGCAATTTCGGCGAGTATGCAAGCCGGTCCAGTTTGCCGAATGGTGAACAAAACCTGCTTCGTCGTTCACTTTAACAGCACAGTCCATTCTGTGTTTGCCGCCTTTGCGGCCAGGAGGCGGATGCTCATATTTGCGTGGACAGCGGCAAGGGCCGCACCGGCACAAGGAAAGGAGCAGAAACATGCTCGACCAGGTCAAGGGCCTGCATCACGTCACCTCGATGGCCAGCGATGCGCGCCAGAACAATGAATTCTTCACCGGGACGCTCGGTCTGCGGCGGGTCAAGAAAACCGTCAATTTCGACGCACCCGATGTCTACCACCTCTATTACGGCGACGAGGTCGGCACACCCGGCTCGGTGATGACCTATTTCCCGTTTCCAAACATCGGCAAGGGCCGCCATGGCGTTGGCGAGGTCGGCACCACCGCTTACTCGGTGCCTGAGGGCACGCTCGGCTATTGGGAGAAACGGTTTGCCGACCAAGGCGTCACCGGGCTGTCCCATGAGGAGACGTTCGGCGAGAAGCGTCTTGCGTTCGCCGGTCCCGACGGCGACGGGTTTGCGCTGGTCGAAGACAGAGCGGACAACCGTGCGCCATGGGCCAAGGGTGGCATTCCCACCGACGTGGCGATCCGCGGCTTTCACTCGGTGTCGCTCAGGCTGAAAGATGGCGGCGCCACCGAAGAGCTGCTGAAATTCATGGGTTATGAGGAGGTCGACAAGTCCGGCAACATCAGGCGGCTGGCGGTGAAGAACGGCAACGGCGCCGACGTCGTCCATATCGAATCGCTGCCAGGGGCCGGCTTCGCCAATCTCGGCGCCGGCTCGGTCCACCATGTTGCTTTCGCCGTCGAGAACCGCGCCAAGCAGATCGAAGTGCGCAAGGCACTCCTCGATACAGGTTATCAGGTGACGCCGGTGATCGACCGCGATTATTTCTGGGCGATCTACTTCCGCACACCGGGGGGCGTGCTGTTCGAAGTCGCCACCAACGAGCCGGGCTTCGACCGCGACGAGGATACCGCCCATCTCGGCGAGGCGCTGAAACTGCCGTCGCAACACCAGCATTTGCGGCCCTATCTCGAGCAGCATCTGCAGAAACTGGAAGACTGAGGGCAGGGTTATGAGCAAGGATTCGTATATTCACAAGGTGCTGCCCGGTTCGCTGGGCGGACCGTTGCTCTTCGTCTTCCATGGCACTGGCGGTGACGAGGATCAGCTTCTGTCGCTTGGGCGCGATCTTGCGCCGCAAGCGACGATCGTCGGCCCGCGCGGCGATGTCTCGGAACAAGGCGCCGCACGCTTCTTTCGCCGTACCGGCGAGGGCGTTTACGACATGGGCGATCTCACGCGAGCGACGGACAAGATGGCCGGCTTCGTCAAGGCACATGTCGAGGCGGCAAAGCCATCTTTGGTGCTAGGCCTCGGTTATTCCAACGGCGCCAACATCCTGGCCTCGGTGCTGTTTGCCGAACCCTCGCTGTTCGACTCAACGGTGCTGATGCATCCGCTGATCCCGTTCGAGCCGGAGGTCAAGGGCAGCCTTGACGGCAGCCGCATCCTGGTCACCGCCGGCAGGCGAGACCCGATCTGTCCGCCTGATTTGACGGCGCGGCTCGAAGCCTATTTGCGCGCCGATGGTGCCGATGTCACAGTCGAGTGGCATGACGGCGGCCATGAGGTGCGGCCGAGCGAGATCGAGGCGGCGCGGCAGTTGTTCGCCGTAGCGCCGGATGAAAGGACCGCAAGCCATGTCTGACCTATTGCCGGAGATCGAGCTGGAGGACCGCGGCTCGAAGGGCCGCTACTTCCTGCGTGGGCCGAGCGGCGCCGAGGCGGAGATGACCTTCACCAAGGTCGGCGAGCACCAGATCATCATCGACCATACCGAAGTGCCGGATGCATTTCGCGGCCAGGGCGCGGGACTTCGCCTCGTCACCCGTGCCGTCGAGGATGCACGTGCGGCGGGCAAGACGATCATCCCGCTTTGCCCGTTCGCCAATGCTCAGTTCCGCCGCCATCCGGAATGGGCGGACGTGCTGAAGCGGTAAGAGACTGCCCCTCGATGAATGACAGGACAAAGGGTGCGCGGCTTTACCGCGTGCCGCTTCGACCATTGGCGGCGTACAAACATAAGGCAAACATGCGGGATTTGCGCAGAGCGCTCGCCTTGCCTAAGTATTGGCAACAACCGGCTCGCCCTCCGCGGCCCGACCACTTCAACCGAATGGCCCTCCATGACCGAATCCGATCTCATTCCCGTCTTCGACGGCCACAACGACACGCTGCTCAGGCTCTACCAGTCGAAGGATGCGGACGTCGAAAAGCTGTTCGTCGAGGGGACGCCGAGTGGCCATATTGACCTGCCGCGCGCGAAGAAAGGCGGATTTGCCGGCGGCATGTTCGCGATCTTCCCGCCGCCTGTCGAGAAATCCAAGCGCGGCGCGGTGCCGCTGGCGCCGAGCGACAGCGAGCCCATGCCGCCCGAGGTTCCGCGCGCCGATGCGCTCAACTCCACCATAGCGATGGCCTCGATCCTGTTCAGGCTGGAGCGGGCTTCGGCGCTCACTGTCTGCCGCACCGCCGGCGATGTGAGGAAGGCGATGGCGCAAGGCTCGATCGCGGCGGTCTTCCACATCGAAGGGGTCGAGGCGATCGACCCTGAGCTCACCCTGCTCGATGTCCTCCACGCAGCCGGCCTGCGCTCGCTCGGTATCGTCTGGAGCCGTCCCAATGCCTTCGGCCACGGCGTGCCGTTCCGCTTCCCGTCGTCGCCCGATACAGGGCCAGGGCTGACCGATGCTGGCAAGGCGCTGGTGAAAGCCTGCAACCAGCTGAAGATCATGATCGATCTTTCGCATCTCAACGAAAAAGGTTTCCGCGACGTCGTCGAGATCAGCGACGCACCGCTGGTCGCGACCCATTCCAACGTGCACGCGATCTGCGGCCATTCGCGCAACCTCACCGAATGGCAGCTCGGCGCGATCCGCGACTCCGGCGGCATGGTCGGGCTGAATTTCGCCACCGGGTTCCTGCGTGAGGACGGCAGGATGAACGCCGACACCAGTCTCGACATCATGGTGCGCCATGTCGATTCGCTGCTGCAGGCGCTGGGCGAAGACGGCGTCGGCCTGGGCTCGGATTTCGACGGCGCCATGATCCCGGCCGTGATAGGCGACGTTGCCGGCCTGCCAAGATTGCTCGACGCTTTCGCGGCTCGCGGCTTCGGGCGCGCGCTGATCGAGAAGATCGCCTATCGCAACTGGCTCGGCATGCTGGAAAAGACCATCGGCTAAGCGGGTGATGCCGGCTTGACCGGAATGCGATTTGGAGGCCGACTATTCGAAACCCATGCGTTTAAGCCAGTCCCGGCCAATGCCGCGGTCGCGGATGATCGGCAGCGGATCGGTCGAATCCAGCCTGGCACAAATACGGTAGACCTCCAGCGTTTCAGCGCTCATCTCACCGCGTTTGTAGAAGAACATGGCCGCAGCATAGCGGGTGCGGCCCGACCATTTTTCGCCGAGCGGTGTGTTGATCAGCTGCCACTGTTCGGCGGCTTCGGCGTCGAGTTTGGGACTGTCGGTGTCGGCCATTTTTAGAAATCCGCAGGCGGATTGGCAGTGCGGTGGCCGAGCCTGACGACCAGCCGCGGCACCAGTTTGGCACGCTTCAGCAGCTTTTGATATTGCAGCTCGCGCCTGGCGTGGATCTCGAGCCAAGGTCCGCTGCAGGCAGGCTCGGCGGCGCTGATCTGGTTTGCATCGCCGGGACTGCTGCCTTTCGCCGACGGTGCCTTCGACGACGTTTTCTCCAAGGATGCAATCTCGACGAGAACATTCGAATATGGGCAGCCATGCAGAAGGTGCTTGACAGTGGCAAACACCGTCCCACTGATCTTCGCGGCCGATGCCGGTCGGCTAGCCGGCGATGCTGGAGACCATCACCCCGATGAAGACAACAGAGGCGCGCGAAGCCCTCCTCGAACCGGCGCGAAAAAGCGATTCCGAAAAGCGCGGCCGCAAAGCGTCGAAAGAGACAAGGCAGGTTCAACTGATCGAAGCGACTATCGATTCATTGGCCAAGCGCGGCTATTCGGAAACGACTATGGCCGACGTCGCCGACGGCGCCGGCCTGTCGCGCGGCATCGTCAATTTCCATTTCGAGAGCAAGGAGAAGCTGCTCGTCGCCACTTTGCAATACATGCATGACGAGTATTCGGCGCATTGGCGCAGCGCCTTGCAAAGGGCCGGCGATGATCCCGCCCGCCAGCTGCAGGCATTGGTGGCAGCCGATTTCAACCGCTTGATCTGCAACAAGCGCAAGCTGGCTGCTTGGTGTGCCTTCTGGGGCGAGGCCAAATCGCGACCGAAATATCAGGCGCTGAGCAGCGCACGCGATGCCGTCTACCAGAACATATTCATCGATCTTTGCGCGGCGCTCAAGCAGAGCGGCTTCTATGCCTATGAGCCGCAAGTCATGGCGCTGGCGCTCAGCGCCATGCTGGATGGTCTGTGGCTGCATTTGATGATGGGCACCGAGGACGCCACACGCGAGACGGCGCTGCAGGCCGCGAACGAGTTCCTGTCTGCGGCATTCCCCAAGCACTATCCGAACTCAGCAGCCCGCGGTGCCAGGCCGGCGTGAACCATCAAAAAGAGGGTGGATCAGCAATGAAGACAATGATCCGGCGCCTGACATTCGAGAAGATCAAGGCCGGCTAATGAAGTTCAAGATCGAACGAGCCGATGTGGCCATCGTCGGCGCCGGCTTCACCGGCCTGTCGGCCGCGCGTGAATTGAACCACGCCGGCATCGATGTCGTGCTGCTCGAAGCCCGCGACCGTGTCGGCGGCCGCGTCGAAGCCGTGCAGAACGGGCTCGGCGAGCGGATCGACAGCGGCGGCCAGTTCTTGTGCGAAGACATGCCGGAATTAATGGCGCTGGTGCGAGCGCGCGGCAAGACATTGGTCGAGACCCATGTCGCAGGCGAATTCGTCACGCAGCCGCGAATGAGCGAGGCGCAAGCCGGGCGCACTTACGGCACCGCGATGCGAATGCGCGAGCGGATGAACGCGATCGCACCGACCGACCCGGCCATCGCCGGCTTGACAGTCGCGGCATGGCTCGATCGCCAGAACGATCCCGACGATGCCAAGGCCGCCTTTCGGTCGATGATCGAGGGCCTGTGGTGCCTGGCAATGGAAAGGCTGCCGCTGTGGTACTTAATCGACAATGATCGCCGCATCATCAACGAGGTGTCGGAGCTGCAGTATTTCGTGGGCGAAACCATGCATTCGCTGGCGGATGATCTTGCGCGGGATCTCGGCGATCGACTGCGGCTGAATACAGCTGTCGAGGCTATTGAGCACGGGCCGGGAGGGGTTCGCGTCGTTTCGCCTGCCGGCGTGACCGAGGCACGAGCGGTACTGGTCGCGCTACCGCCGATGATGGCCTCGAGAGTCGATTTCGTGCCGCCGCTGCCGGCTGCGCTGGAGAGAGCCCTCGGCGTCTGGGAAAGCGGCGCAGTTATCAAAATGCTGGTGCGCTATCCCAAGGCTTTCTGGCGCGACAGGGGCTTGAGCGGCATGGTGATGTGGCGGGAGCCGCACGGACTTTTTGCCTGCGATGCCAGCAAGGACGAGGATCATGCAGCACTTGTCGTCTTCATCGGCGGGCCGCTGGCGCAGCGCTGGCGGGATATGGACAGCGCGGCGCTACGCGCAACGGTGACATCAAAGCTGCAAGATGCGCTCGGTATCGAGGCCGCCGGCGTCACCGATCTCAGCTATCGCGACTGGACCGGGGATCACTGGAGTGGCGGCGGTTACAGCGATTCGATCGTCGATGCGGCGGCAACGGATGCCGAACGCATTATCCGGGCGGGCGCCCCGCCGGTGCATTTTGCCTCGTCGGAGCTGTCGCCGTCATTTCCGGGCTATGTCGAGGGCGCGATCGTCGCCGGTCGCACTGCTGCGCAAAAAATTATTCAGTCGGTTATCGCCAGCAGAGCCTCAGGGTCATAAGCGAGGCGGATCGAGGTGCCGACCGGCTTCGACGCGCATTGCCACGAGCTCGGCCTGTTGGTCCGGCTACTGATCAACATGTGCGTGATGTCGCCGCCATTAATCATCAAGCGCCAGTAGATCGACGATATGGTGTCGATCCTGCGCAAAGGCATTTCGCGCGCGATGGACGATCTGCGCCGCGAAGATGTCTGGCGGGGATAGGCGTTTATCGCCGGCAATCTCAGCCGTGGCATTGGTCGGCCGCTGGCAAGGTGGGCGAGGTCGATGAACTGGGCGGTGCCGCGATCTTCCTGGTTTCCGACGCGTCGAGCTTCATGACCGGCCAGATCATCTATATCGAAGGCGACATGACCCGGACCCGTATGAGCGCGACTGTCGCTGTCGGGCGCATGGAAGACCGGTCGGCCTCGGGGCTGCCCCGCAAAAGGCAGGGCTCGTCATTTGCACGCTCTTAGCTTCACCGCTAAGCTTCTTTGGCTGGGGTATTTTCCTCAGATCACATTCGCCATCCCAAGGATCTCATGACACCCGACACAGCAACGCGCGAACAGTTCGCCATCGATCTCGCGCGGCGTGCCGGCGCGCTCGGCCTGAAGTATTTTCGCGACCTCGACAGCCTCGCCATCGAGAACAAAGGTCATCAGGACATGGTCTCGCAGGCTGACCGCGAGGTCGAGCTGTTCATCCGTGCGGCAATGAAAGCCGCTTACCCGACCGATGGAATTGTCGGCGAGGAGCATGCCTCGGTCACCGGATCGAGCGGGCATGTCTGGGTGATAGATCCGATCGACGGCACCGCGAATTTCGTGCGGGGCATTCCGGCCTGGTGTGTGGTCATCGCCTGCGCCAAGGACGGCGACACTGTCGTGGGTGTCATCCACGAGCCCTCTACCGGCGAAACGTTCCATTGCCGTAAGGGCGGCGGCGCTTTTCTCAACGGCAAGCCGATCAGGGCAAGCGCGGCCACCAGCCTGACCGACGGCTCGTTGGGCACCGGCTTTTCCAACCGCGCCGAAATGCAGAACGTCGCAACGCTCATCGGTTTGCTGTTTTCACAGGGCGGCGTGTTTTTCCGTAACGCATCCGGCGCGTTGATGCTCGCCTATGCGGCCGCCGGCAGGCTGCTCGGCTATGTCGAAGAGCATATGAACGCCTGGGACTGCCTGGCAGGCATGCTGCTGGTGGAAGAAGCCGGTGGCACTATAGTCAAGCCCGACCCAAAGACGGTGCTGGAAAACGGCGCGCTGGTGATTTGCGCCGGCAGCGGCGTGTTCGCCCAGGTCCGCCAGCTCTGCGTGCAATCCTTCAAGCTTTGATCAGAACCGGTCCGCATGAGCAGCGGCGATTTGTATTCCACTGTCAGGCCCTCCTCGGCTGCCTGCAGATGCGGATCGCCGGCTCCGCCCCACCAGATGTCTCCCTTTGGGTTGGCGGCCTCGGCGCACAATTGCGCATGGATTTCGCCAGCGCTCTTGCGGGTCATATTGACGGTGATGCCGGTCTTCTCCTCGAACGCCCGCGCCGTCTGCTGGCACCAGACCTCGTCAACGCCGCAAGACATTTCGGCGGACGCCGATGACGACGCGGCCCACATACCGGCGGCGAGGATGCCGGCGCAGAGAATTCCCCTTTTATCATGCTGAAATTCCTCCCTAATTTATTTGCCGACTTGTGAAATGCAGATACGCGGAAAATTCAAGTTGGAAGGGTACGGCCGCCTTTGCGCCATTCGCCGACTTCCCGCTCGATGTGTTCGACAGGTTGATGCGGATCAATCTTTGCAGCCACCTGGCCGACCGTTCTGCGCCGCCGAACATTCTCAGACGATGGCCCGGTCCCAGCCGCCATAATGCGCAGCGCTGCGCGTGCCGCGCGGCAGGCTGAGCCCGACCAGCAGCGCTCCGATCGCCAGATTGGCGAGGCTCGCCGCCGCGCCGCCGGCGAGCATGAACGGAGAGAGGGCGATCCAGGCTCCAAGCGCTATGTTCACAAAGCGGACGGCGCGCGCCACCTCGGCCATCGCCGTAACGGCGATCATGATGACCAGGCAGCCGGTGACATGGTCACTGAAGTAGAGCGGCGGGCTGGTGCCGAAGACAAGCGGCGTGATCATCAGCAGGGCGCCGGCGAGTGTGCTGGCGACAAGGGTCCGGGGGAAATTCACACCGCCAGTGACGAAGTCCCGCGCCACTGCCGATAGCGGCCGGTCGAGATCCGGCGTTGGCGTCTGGTCCTCCGAAAGTGCCGGACCTCCGCACCAGAATGTGCGCCAGAACGGCTCTCCCGCTTGTTTCGCGTGCCAAAGATACTGGCAGCTCGCCAGCACCTCGTCGACCGAATAAGGGATGAGGACGACGGTGACGGCAGCCTGGACGATGCAGAGCGTGCACAGCGCCCCGATGAGCGGTGGCTGGATGATGATGAAGCCGACGCTGACCACACCGAGCGGAACGACCAGCAAGCCGAACAAAAGCACCATCCACGGCATGGTGCGCCAGCGGCGGCGATCGCCGATCGCGCCCGCGAGGATATCCAGCGCATAGGCGAAGGCGCCCAGCCCGGCATCGGCGATCGGAAAACCCTTGGAGACCCAGGAGGTGACCACCGCCTCGCTGCCATTGCCGGCCGGCGTTTCGCCCGGGCCGAAGAACGGATCCCAAAGACTGTCGATGTGCCCTAGCTGATAGGCAGCGAGATAGCGCGAGACGAACAGGCCGACAAAGGCGAGGCCGATTATGGGAATGCGCTGGGTGAAGAGGGAGGGCGAATAGCTCCAGCCGAGCGGGCGGTCGTCATCGGCGGCAAGGGCACGCCGGCTGATACCCGGCGTCGGCGGGATCATCACCGCGAACGCGACGATCAGCATGCCGGCCAACGTGTCGGTCGCGTAGGCTCCGGCGCTGGTGGTCCAGAACAGCAGCGGCGCGAACATCACCCAAACCCCGATCGAGGCGGTGATCCATTGCAGCCCGTGCCAGCGCCGGCGCGTGCCGACTAGCGCCAGCGACAGGATGGCGAGGCCGGATACAATCTCACTGATGCCGAGCCTGCCGTCGCGCGTCTCCGGCGAGGCGATCTCATGTCCGAGCGCCGGCGGAATCGGTGCTGAAGCGGGATCGAACAGGCCGAGCGTGAAGGGCGACGCCACGAGCCACAGCCCGATCGCAACGTTGGTCAGCGGCGCCCAGAGCGTTGCGGCCCGGCGGCGTTCGGTTTCCGCCTCGACCTCGTCGTCCGAGCGCTCGAGCGGGCGCTGCAGCCGTTCGGCGGCCTGGTCGAGCTCGGGCGCGGAAGCGGCGGCCGCCGACGGTTCAAGCTTGTTCTTCTTATACCAGTCGGTAGGATCCGCCTTCAGCCGCCGGATCATTTCCGGCAAGGTAGCGGTCAGGCTGTGCCGCGGGTTCCAGCCAAGCAGGCGCCTGGCGCGGGAGATGTCGATCTCGTAGTGATCGTCGGCGTTCTCGATCATCCATGGTTTGATGTCGGACTCCTGATCGAGAACCTTCTCCTGCATCCAGGCGCCGAGCTTCGTCACCTCTTTTGGCAGGGACAGGGTCCGCCAGGTTTCGCCATGCAGGAGCTGCCCGATCTGCTTCTGCATGTCGTCGTAGGACGGCGTCTCTTCTTCGCCGATCAGCAGTACGGTCTCGTTGGGAAGCGCGCTACGCCGGTCGACGGTGCGCACCACGGCGTCGACGAGATCGTCCAGATGCAGGTAGGGCTGGCCGGTGGTGATGTCGCCGGTGAAAAGATAGGCGGTCGGCATGCGCTCGAAAATGCGGGCGATCTGCTGGGCGATGAAGGCCGCGTGACAATCCTCGTCATAGACACCCGCCAGTCGCAGGATCGCAACCTTGATGTCGCCGTGCTCCTTCAGGATCAGCGTCTCGGTCTCGGCCTTCGATCTCGGATAGGCCCAGGCCGGATCGATCGGCGATCGCTCGTCGATCCTAGCGCCCTTCGCCGGGCTCGGCGCATGCACCAGCAACGTGCTCGAAAACACGAACTGCTCCGTCTCGAACCCCCTCAGCGCGTTCAGCAGCCGGCGCGTTCCCTCGACGGTCACCGCGCCGTATTTCGGATTATCCTCGCCGGTCGTGTCGTAATAAGCCGCGAGATGGATTACCGAGGCAACGCGGCCGCCGCTCCGCTCGCGCACCTCGGCCAGTGCCTTCGCCACGCTCGCGTCCGAGGTAAGGTCGATCTCGATCGTCTCGACGCCGGGCAAGGATCGTCTGGCAACATCAAGGCCGATGATGTCGTAGCGCTCCATCAAGCCGCGAGCGATGGCTTGGCCCAGAAACCCGCTGCTGCCTGTGATCAGGACGGTGGGACGGGTTTTGCCGGTCATGGCGAATCTCCTTGGCGATAGCCGGGTAGAAGAAGCCGAATGCTTCGGTCGCACACTCGGAACCATGTTCGTTGAGAACGGTTCCCGATGAGGTAGCACCACAGAATGGGTGCGCGCGGCGATCCGTCAGACCGACGGCCATTCGTGCCGGCGGATTGCGTTCGTGCACAAGTGCAGGACTCCCATTGGTCTACCGGCCGCGAAGGGAAGCGACCAGAATGTCGATCAGCAGCTTGCCGCAGCGACGATCCGGATCGCGGTCGGGATCATAGATCGTCACCTCCATCCCAATCACGCGTGGATCGTTGCACCATGTGCGAAGGGCTTCGACAGCTTCGTCGGGCAAGACACCGCCGGCCTCCGGCGAATCGACAGCCGACATGATCTCGCTGTCCAGCACGTCGACATCGAAGTGAACGAATACACCCTCGACGTCCTGCCCTGTGATCGCGTCAAGCGCTATGCGTGCCGCATCGGCGAAGCCGCGCTGCCGCACGTCAGCCAAATCCATCCGGTGAACATCGGTTTCGAAGACGGCCTTGGACGTGTAAGTCGCGGGGTCCTGCACATCGCGATAGCCAAACGCGACTACGTCGGCCTCACGGACCAAAGGAGTGTGCTCGCCGAAATCGGTCAGGAGCGTCGGGCCATGGCCGGTCACGAAGGCCAAATCCATGCCCGCGGCTCCCTTTGACGGCGAGGTATCCGGCAATTTGAAATCGGTGTGCCCATCGAAGAAGATAAGGCCGTAGCGGCCACGACGCCGCAGCGCGAGCGCAGGGCCAAGCAACACACTGCAATCGCCGCCGAGCATGAGCAGGAACCCTCCCGAGTTCAGCTCCTCGTCGACCGCTTCGGCAAGCGTCTTGGAATACTGGCGCAGGGCCTGGGCATTGCGCACGCCCGTCGCAGGATCCACTTCAGGCCGATAAGGCGGAGCCCGAACCGAGCGCAACGGACCGGCGCCTAAACGGTCGGCGAGACCAAGCGATTGAAGTGTCTCCGGCGCCTTCCACACGCCGGGCTCCGGCTCACCCTCCTGCGGCATCAGCCCAAGATTAGAGGGCGCGCCGAGCAAAGCGATATGTCTCGTCTGAGTGGTGTCTCGCGGCATTGTCGTGCTGGCAGCTGAGGTCATGATCAGAGTTCTCCGCGTTATGGGCGATACGCATCATGCTCAAGAAACAGGCTGCGCTTTCCTGACCGGTCTCCCGCTGCCCTTGCCGCCGAGTACCTCCGGTCGGTGTTACGCGTCAGGCAGCGTCGCGAGTGACGCGTATTGCTCGTTCAGCGCCACCGTGTCGTCAGCGGTGATTTCGAAGTCGATGTTGTCCCGCAGATGCAGGCTCTGGTTCGCCTTGGGCAGCGGCGTTGTCCCGCGCTGCCGGGGCAGATCTCGATACCGGTCGCTTGGGCCATATCGGATTTCCAGGAGGCGAACTGCCGTCTTTGAACTATGCGTGGTGCGCGCGCGTTCTGGCGGCCTTCTGCGCCGCCGCCTTCCTTCCGCTGGCGCCTTTCGTCTCGGCGGCCTTCTTGGCGGCGGCCGAGCGCTCCTCAGCCGTCCGGCGCGAGGCCGCACGCTTGGCCTGCTGCGCCAGCGCCTCGTGCGAAGCCGTGCTCTTCGGCTCGTGCTCGAGCACCTTGGAGACGGCTTTCGACACCCGCGGGCGGCGTTTCGGCGTGCGTTCACCCTGGCCGGCCTCATAGGCGTATTCGGCGCTTTTGCGCGTGCTCTCCTTCACCTTGCCCTTTTTGGGCGGGGGCAGGTCTACGCCTGCGCGTCTTGCCTCGGAAAGCCCGATGGCGATGGCCTGCTGCGTCGAGCGCGCGCCGTGCTCGCCGCGGCGGATTTTATCGATCTCCTCGTGCACGAACTCGCCGGCCTGTGTGCTCGGCGATTTGCCCTCGCGCTTGTCCTTTCGGGCCTTCTCGATGGTTTTCTTGTCCGGCATTGTCTTTCTCCCTCATACGGGTTGCGACAGCCATTCGGGTTGCAGCTGCGCGCGGTCTTATGAGAATCATAACGCGTTGAGGACGCAAATGGTCCCGGGACTGGTGATCCAAGCCCCAGCTGTCAGGACGTTGACGCCGATCTGTCCGAAGTCAGATGGCGCAAGAACCATCGGCTCGCCAGACCCGCGACTTCGTCCAGGGCGCCGGGCTCCTCGAACAGGTGCGTCGCGCCAGGGACGATGGCGAGCTCCTTCTCGCAGCGGAGCGCCGCCAGCGCCGAGCGGTTGAGCGCGATCACCTGCTTGTCCGCGCCTCCGACGACGAGCAAGGTCGGCGCCCGGACGCGCGGCAGGGCGTGCGCTGCAAGATCGGGCCGGCCACCACGCGAAACTACGGCCGCGGCCTGGTCGGGCCGCTCGGCCGCCGCCACCAGGGCGGCACCGGCGCCCGTGCTCGCGCCGAAATAGCCAAGACGCAACCCCGACGTGTTCGGCAAGGCGCCGAGCCAATCCGTGACGCCGACCAGCCGGTCGGCGAGCAATCCGATATTGAAGCGCAACTCCGCCGTGACCTGGTCGATCCGCTCCTCTTCGGCCGTTAACAGGTCGATGAGGAAGGTGGCGAGGTTCGCCTCGTTCAGCCTTCCGGCCACGTCGCGGTTGCGCGGGCTGTGGCGGCTGCTTCCGCTGCCGTGGGCGAAGAGCACAAGGCCGCGAGCATCCGGGGGCAACGAAAGATTGCCCTCAAGCGTGACAAGCCCCGCGGGAACATGCACGACGTGCTCGCTATCCCGGTCCATATCCACCTCCGCTATGTCGATCTGGTGCCAGGCGCCGGACCCGCGCTCGCGCGCCCAGCCAATTCCTCTTCGGAAGCGGCAGGCTTGTGGGAAGCCGCAGGCTTGGGCACGGACCTGGCGAGGAGCGCGCGGACCTCTTCATCGCTCGTCTGCGAGAAATCCACGTACCAGCGCCCGACACCCAGCAACGGCTCTGGTGTCGTCGCGCAAACGACCTCGTCGGCGTCCGCCCGCATCGCGTCGCAAGTGTCGGGGCTACCGACGGGAACGGCCGCGACAATATAGGCGGCGTGGTTTTTTCGCAGCGCCTTGATCCCGGCCCGCATGGTCGATCCGGTCGCAAGCCCGTCATCCACGAGGATAATGGTTCGTCCATTCAACTGCGGTGGGGGTCGCCCGTCCCTATAGAGGTGCTCGCGGCGCAGAAGCTCTTTTTCCTCCTTTGCAGCGACCGCGTCGATGACATGTGGCGGGATCGCGAGACCGTTGACGATTTCGTCGTTCAGGACACGTACACCTGAGGGCGCGATCGCCCCCATGGCCAGTTCCTCGTGACCGGGGACGCCGAGCTTGCGCACGACGAAGACGTCGAGCGGTGCCTTGAGTGCCTGCGCGACCTCGTAGCCGACCGGCACGCCGCCTCGGGGCAGCGCCAATACGATCACATCGTCGCGGCCGGCAAAGCGAACGAGTTCCCCGGCGAGTTGCCGCCCGGCCTCGCGGCGATCTGAAAAGATGATAGCCATGACCTTCAATCCGCGTGCATCTGTTTTCCCGGTGGATGTTTTTTCACCAGCCTGCGTCCACATTCCGTGGGATGGCTGCGGCACCGGTACCATTTTGGAACTCGCTCGCTGCCTGGACGTTCCAAGAATAGTTTCGATCGCGAGGTGCCGGCACCGGCACGCGGCCTCAGCGCGGATCGGGAAGATCGAAGATAGTGATCCGTACATGCCTCGTCCGGCCAGCTGGCAATCTAGCGATGCGTCGCAACAGGTCCGTCTGGCGACTTGTTGCCTCAGCAATCAGGGAGGCGACTTGTTGCCTCAGCAATCAGGGAAAGGAAGATCCCATGCAAGTTCAGGAGATCATGAGCCGTCGGACCGAACTGGTCGGCCCGAACACGACAATCAGGGATGCCGCCCGGAAAATGCGGGCCGACAATCTCGGCGCCCTTCCGGTCGGCGAGAATGACAGGCTGGTCGGCATGGTGACAGACCGCGACATCGTGATGCGCGGCGTCGCCGAGGAGCGCTCAGCCGGCAACACGACCGTTCGCGAGGTCATGTCCGAGCATGTCTATTGGTGCTTCGATGACGCCGATATCACCGATGCGGCAAAGATCATGGCCAAGCATCAGGTGCGTCGTCTTCCGGTGATCAATCACGACAAGCGCCTCGTCGGCGTCATCGCCCTGGCCGACCTCGGGCGGACCGATGAGGAAGCCGCCAAAATCGCTCTCGAAGGCGTTTCCGAGGCAACGGACGATCCCCGGCGCTAGACGCTCGCTGGGCGGTTGCCGCCGTGCTCGCCGTTCTTCTCCATCTGGGCTGAACGCCGCCTGCTCAGGCAGCCTTCAGTTTGGCAACTATCGCGCTTTCACTTCTATGCGGCGTGTCTTGTCCTTTGCAGCGGGGTTCTTCGGAAGCTCGACAGCCAAAATGCCGTTTCTGAAAGTGGCCTGCACCTTGTCGGCATCGATCTCCGCCTCCAGCGGGATGGTCCGCTGAAACCGGCCATAACTGCGTTCGCTGTAGGTGCGGCCGCCTTCGCCTTCCTTGTGCTCCGAACGCTTCTCGCCCGTAATAAAGAGGGTGTTTTCGCGCAGCTTGAGCTCAACGTCCTTCTGCTCGAGCCCCGGCAATTCGGCGGTGACCTTATAGGCTTGGTCTGTTTCATGTACGTCGACGCTCGGCCAAAGATCGCCGGCCGTAGTCGCTTCGGCCATCGGCGCGAAGAAGTCGTCGAACAGGCGGTCAATCTGCCGGTGGAATGACGTGAGCGGGTCGCGCGCGGATGGGTAGAGGCTGCGCGATGGCGTCCGGGGCGCCAAATCGTGATGTGCCATGGTTCTTCTCCTGTTTTTTGTGTCTGCATCACTCGTCGCCATGTGATCGGCGACGGCAAACAAAACTCGTCCACCCATGAGGATGTTCCGGTGCCGGCCAAGAAAGGTGGTCGAAAAACAGCGGCAAAAAAGCCGGCCCGAATTCCCTCATGACGGGACCTCCGACAACAGACGGGACCTCCGACAATAAATGCGCATCAGGACATGCGCATGGGGGAACAACGGGCAGGTACGGCTGTTTGGTCACATCACCTAGTCGGATTTGAACGGAAGGAGGATTTCGATGAATGCCACCGGACTCGACGTATTCGACAAGACACTGCAGACCACGAACATCTGGCTCGACGAGATCATGGACGAGATTGGACCGGATCGGCAGGTCGCCTGGCACGTTCTCGGAGCGGTGCTGCACGCCCTTCGCGACCGTATGCAGCCGGATCTGGCAGCCCACCTCGGCTCGCAGCTGCCGATCCTGGTGCGCGGCGCCTTCTATGACCAATATCAGCCTTCCAAAGCTCCCGAGAAGATGCGGTCGCTCGACGAGTTTCTGGCCAAGATCAAGGCGGAGCTGGAATTTACCCGTCCGGTCGATTCCAAGGATGCATTCAGGGTCGTGTCCAAGGTACTCGCCCATCACGTCGGAGAAGGACAGATGCACAAGGTCTGGGAATCCCTGCCGGGCGAGATAAGACGCGTCGCCGAAGCTCAGCAAGCGGCGTGAACGGCGCCGGCGCGGGCTTCTCGGTCGCAACCTCCTTGGGGAAATAGCAATGCCACTCACCCTTATCAGCCCGGCGTTCCCGGCAGGCGGAAAAATTCCCGAAAAATATACGCGTGACGGCCAGAACGTCTCGCCGCCACTGAAGTGGTCCGGTGTCCCGGATGGTACCAAGAGCCTTGTTCTTGTCGTGCGGGATCCCGATGCACCAAGCGGGATTTTCGGGCACTGGGCGGTGTTCAACATCCCGCCGGATGCCGGGGGACTCGCCGAGGCCGAAGACGGCAAGCCCGGCCCGTCGGCACTCAGGCAAGGCACCAACGATTTCGGCAATGCGTATTACGATGGTCCGCAGCCGCCTGCAGGGCACGGCGTCCACCATTACCACTTCCTGCTGGCCGCGCTCGATGTGCCGAGCCTCAGCGTACCAGGACAGGCGGGCGTGCATCAGGTCTGGAAGCAAGCCCAGAAACACGCATTGGAGGAGACGGAGCTGGTCGGAACCTACGAACGGCCGGCGTGACGCGGGCCGTGTCGGTCGCCGCCTTCACAATGTAATCTGGGCAAGCGGTTTTCGGGCAGGGCCGTGGATGACCGAACCGTCGGCGGCGAAGATCGAGCCGTGGCAGGGACAATCCCAGGTGTGGTCCGCATTGTTCCAGGTTACGGTGCAGCCCTTGTGGGTGCAAATCGCCGAAACCGCCTGGAGTGCGCCTTCGGTGTCTCTCCACGCCGCAATCTTTTCGTCTCCCCTGACGATCACGCCGCCCATACCAGGCGCAATGTCGTGGGTGCTCGAGACGATCGATTGACTGCGGCCGTTCTTGTGGAAGTCCTCAGGATAGGGCCGGGCCGGATCGTAGAGTTGTTGCCATGGGCTCGGGCGGCCGCAGATCAGGTCGGCGATCATCGCGCCCACGGCCGTCCCGTTGGTGATGCCCCAGGCGTTGAAGCCCGTGGCAATGTGGAAGCCGGCGGCCTTGGCGGGATCGGGTTCGCCGGCATATGGGATCCTGTCGGCCGTATCATAGTCCTCATTGCACCAGCGCCACGCGACGTCGCCGACCGGAAGGTTCTTTCTTGCCCAGTTTTCCAGTTCGACAAACCGCTTGGCCACGTCGCCGTCCCAGCCGGTGTTGAACTTGGGGCCGAGCGTGACCAGCAGTGGCCCTTCGGCATCACGGCCCGTGCGGATGGAATGCGTCGGGTCGTCGATGCCGATGAACATGCCGTCGACAGGGAGGGGATCGTCGATCCGAAAGGCCATGGCGGTGTGGCAGCGCGGTTGCGTCCGGTTCGCCATGCCGATCGGGCTCTTCACCGTCATGTTGGTGGCGACGACGACATGCCCGGCATCAACGGCGCCGCCATCTGTGACGATGCGCCAGCGGCTTGCCTCGTCGATCGAGGTGGCGCGGCTGTTTTCGAAGATCCGACCACCACGAGCCGTCACCGCTTCCGCCAGGCCAACCAGATACATCGCCGGATTGAACTGCGCCTGGTCGGGGAACCGTAGCGCGGCGGCCGTTACGAAAGGCAGCGGTGCGCGGTCGAGGATCTCGGCCTCCAGCCCGACCTGGCGCGCGGCCTCCGCCTCGGCCGCAATCTCCGCGCAGCGGCTTTCACTGCAGGTGTAGGTATAGGCGTCCTTGCTCTCGAAATCGCAGGCGATGGCGCAGTTGTTAACCCAATCGCGGATTTGGCGCGCGCCGGCGGAATTCGCATCGGCATAGGTCTGCGCCAGGTCCCGGCCAACGCTGTCGATGAGATGACGATAGATCAGCGCATGCTGCGTGGTGATCTTGGCCGTCGAGCGGCCGGTCACCTGGCCGCCTGTGCGCAGGCCTTCGAGGACGACCACCGACCGGCTCGCCTCGCAAAGCCGAAGCGCCGTCGTCAGCCCGACAATTCCAGCACCCACGACAACGGCGTCCGCACGGATCGAACCTTCGAGCTGGGGATAGTTCGTGGAGGCGGCTGCCGCCACCCAACAGCTTCCCGGTTTTCCCAAGAGAATGGCCATTTCAACCCCGCCCCTTGCGTCTCCATGCACTTCCATCGACAACCGCGCCGGCGGAGGAACGTTCCCGAGCTTGGTCGCTTTCAATCATTGTCTCGCCACCCCGGGTCAGAAAAGCGCCGGGAAGGTGCGAGGTGCAGGCCATCACCCAGGTGATCGCCTCGCGGTCGTATTCGTCGCCGGAGCGCCAGTCCTCGAAGAAGGCGTTCAGCCTATCGACACGCCCCGGCCAGATACCGGCGGCCTGCAGGCCGAGCGAAACGCCGTAATTGGTGAAGGCGAACTTGGTATCGCGCAGCCATGGCGCGCGGCTGAAATAACCGGGCGGGTCGACCCACATCGTTTCCAGGGTTCGCAGCGAACGCCTCGTCTGGGCCTCGGCCCACGGCTCGTCGGGAGAGAAATGGGCGAGCCACAGCATCATGCCGAGGCCGAGGTCCTGGTCGATGTCGAGGCTGCGCCAATCGCGCTCCATCAGGGCACGCATCTGCGCGATCTCGGGCGCCAGTTCCTCGTCGTCGAGCATTCGGTAAGAGACGTAGCCGTCATAGGCATCCATGCTGCCGAGGCCGTAGCCGGGGTAAGGACCGCTCAAATCCTCCTGCATCTTCCAGATCACGCCGCGGCCAGGGACCACAAACGCCGGGTGAATGTCCCTCGCCAGCGCAATGCCGCGCTTGCGGTATTCCGGCTTCAGATCGCCGAGACGCGCCAAAGCAAACAGCCACATCGCCAGATAGTGGAAGTACTGGCCGTCGCGATCGGCCGCTTCGCCGATCCTCAGTCCGCGCCGGCGGCCGAGCACACGCTCGACATCGGCCACCAGCCGCTCGGCCGCGTCCAGCCAGCGCTGTTCGCCAGTTTCTGTGCAAAGCGAGACGTAGAGCACGACCCCGAATGCGTCGGTCCACAGATACCGCAAGCCGTTCGGCCAGATGCCTTCGCCGCGCATCCAGTCGAGTTTTTGCAGGACATAATCGACGTCACGCAGCATTGCACCAAGCCCCGAATCCACGGCAGACTTTGCCGATGTTCGGTTCCATGCGATTGCGGGCATGCGGCATATCTGCCTCCGCTCCGGTAGGCCTTAGCCAGATACCGCGAAACGATCTGATCGGCGGCAGGTTCCTTGGCCGCTTTCACCGGCGCGACCCTCACGATTCTCGCGGAGACTTTGCAGGCTGAAGGAACAGCAGAATTATGATGCGCTGCGCTGGCCACGGACCGGTATCGCAACTGACGCTGCGCCGGAGCCCTTTAAGGTCGCCTGCGGTCTGGCTGCGGGGACGTTGGAAATCGTCGACACACCGGCCGGCGAGCGGACGCGGCTGACCATCGATCGCCAGGCCGACGATCTGGCAGCGACGGTGATCATCGACCGGCCCGGCGGGCCGGAGACGCTTCGCCTCGAAACCTGTCGGCGACAACCATCACCGCCTTGAGAGCACCGTCGCCCCTGCCGAACCGCATGAGTTCCAGGCAGGTCTGGTGCTGACCGCGAAAGATCGCGAACAGGTGCTGCCGTTCAAGATGGTCGAACCCGAAGGTCACCATCATTAGGTCGACTGGCGGATATGCGGTTCAATGACCGATCTCGCGGCCTGTGCTGGTCTGTTCCTGGCGGCCTTGCTCGCCGCTACGATCCTGCCGATGCAATCGGAAGCAGTGCTGGTCGAGCTCGTGCTTGCGGATTACTCGCCCTGGCTGCTCATCGGAGTCGCGAGCGTCGGCAACGTGCTTGGATCGGTGATCAACTGGCGGCTCGGGCGAGGCATCGAGCGCTTTCGGGGCCAACGGTGGTTTCCGATGAACCAAGCGCAACTGGACCGCGCGCAAGTGTGGTATCGCCGCTATGGAAAGTGGTCGCTCCTGCTGAGTTGGCTGCCGGTTGTCGGTGATCCGCTAACCGTCGTCGCGGGCGTCCTGCGCGCGAGCCTTTTCGGGTTTTCCTTTTGCTGGTCACTGCCGCCAAGGTCGGCCGCTATCTGGTTCTTGCCGCCGTGACCCTGAGCGCGATCTAATCTCACGAAGCTTCTCGAAGCTGAGCTGGTTAGGTCGGCTGGTTCGAAGAGCCCTGTATGATGCGCGCGGACGGGAAGCGCTAGCTCTTTTTGACGGCGACCTTGTCGAGGGCTGCGCGCAGGCCTTTTGCCAGCTTCTGCGTATCGCGCGACCGGTCAACCAAGCTACGGCGCAGCGCTCCAGCCAACATCGACATTGTTAAGACATTCCTGTGGCCGCGCGCCAGGCCTGCACAACGAAGCTGTGCTGGTTCCAGATCATCAGCGCTCCACTCACAGCCATGAGCGCGACCACAAGGCCGCGGAACTGTCGTCCACTTAGGCGTTCGAGCCAGCGCTTGGCCAGCAGATTGGCAAGCGCAGCGCCCAAACCCGCGGCTGCGCCGTACATGACCGCCTGACCACCGAGCGCGCCGAGTCCGGTGAATACCGCGATCTTGACGACATCGGTCACAAACGAGTTCACCGATTTCGTGGCGACCAACGTCTCCTTCTCCGAACCGTAGTTCAGATAGAGCGAATTCAAGACGGGTCCCACCGTGCCCATCAGCGCCGACAACAGCGCGACGATCAGGCCGGCCGGGAGGAACCACCAGCGGCGGGCTCGGTAGCTCCGCTCGCGCGCGCCGCCGCGAAATTCCCAGACTGCACTGATCAGATAGATCCCTATGAGTATCTGGAGCCATTCCGCCCGACTGTTGGCGAAGAGCCAGGAGCCCGCAACGGCACCGGCGATGGCGCCGGGCAGGTACCAACGGACCAGGCTCCAATCGATGTCGCGCCGGAAGGCCAGGGCGCGGATGGGATTGCCGATGAGCTCGGTCAAGGTGATGACCGGCGCAACCGCCGCGCTCCCTGTGATGAAAGTCACGGCGGGGATCAGCAATAGACCTCCGCCTCCGGCCGAGAGGGTGTTCAGTGTCCAGGTGAGGAACCCCGCCAACGCCAGGAGGCCTAGTCTAATCCAGTCCATCCGATCAGAACGAAGCGGACCTTTGATCGTTCCGAACGCGTTAGTTCGCAAAAGCCCGGCCCGCCCCTTGAGTCTCGTGTGCGATGGAAAGGTGATCTCAGGCGCAATGCTGGTGGCGGAGAGACGCCGTGCCAGAGAACCATTCCCGAGGCGGCGGGAAGAAGGCCGACGATCGCTCCGAGTCGGCCGAACTCCGCCGTTGGACGCGCGCGCGGACGCCCAATCTAGCTCTTTTTGACGGCGACCTTGTCGAGGGCTGCGCGCAGTCCTTTCGCCAGCTTCTGCGCATCGTCGTACGCCCAGAAATGCATGAAGAAGAGCCGCGGTTGCTCATCGAGCATGTGGCTATGCAACGCGGTGATCTCGATGCCGTTATCCAGCATGGCTTTGATAACCGGATTGACCTCCTTTGCTGTCAGCACAAAATCACCCGTGATCGCCGCCTTGCCGCCACCTGTCGATTGGAAGTTAATCGCTATTGCCGAGCCCATGGCCGCCGGCACTTCCATTCCATTTTCCTCGACCGGCTCAGCGCGCGAGATCGTGAACTGGTAGACCGCGCCATTGGCCTTACCCTTATAACCGATGGTTTGGTCGACACCGGCCGTGTCGAACTCGATCTGTGGTGCGGCTTGCGGCTGGGCGCCGCCTCCCATCGGTGTTTTGCTCAGCGCCAATCCGGCATGAAGCGCTGTGGCGAGCGTAACCGGGTCGCCCTGGCCGAAGACGTGCATGTAGAGTGTCATCGGCTCCGCGCGCAGCAAGTGGTTGTGTACCGCAGTGATCTCGATCCCGCTTTCTTCAAGCTTCTTCATGACCGGGTTCACCTCGTCCTGCGTCAGAACGATGTCGCCCATAACCATTGCCTGATCTCCCATGGGTTCGAACGCAATCCAGCCTCCAAGCGCAAATCCGGGTTTCAGGGCCACGCCGTCGAGCGAAACCTTCAGGTCCGTTCGCGGCAGCCCGACCCGGTAGACGCCATCAGGCGTCTCGGTTCCGGATTTGCCGAGCGCCTTAGCGATTGTTTGCCAATCGGGTGCCGCCGATGCCGGTTGGAGCAGCGCCGACATCGCGATCAGCATTGCTCCGGTCACGAGTTTTGCATGCATGGGATTTCTCCTTGTGATCTGCCCCCCAATTTGTCATGCGGCTGCTGGCTTCGTGGCGGGAGGGTCGGCGCCGCGCATGATCGCGGCAATGATTACGATCGCCGGGTCGCGCTCGAGCCCATTTTTGGATCGGGCTCGCCGGCATATGGAATCCTGTCGGCCGTATCATAATCCTCATTGCACCAGCGCCCCACGACGTCGCCGACCGGAAGGTTCTTTCTCGCCTATTTTTCCAGTTCGGCAAACCGCTTCGCCACGTCGCCGTCATAGGCATCCATGCTGCCGAGACCATAGCCAGGATATGGGCTGCTCAGATCCTCCTGCATCTTCCAGATCACGCCGCGGCCAGGGACCACAAACGCCGGGTGAATGTCCCGCGCCAGCGCAATGCCGCGCTCGCGGTATTCCGGCCTCAGATCGCCGAGACGCGCCAAAGCAAACAGCCACATCGCCAGATAGTGGAAGTACTGGCCGTCGCGATCGGCCGCTTCGCCGATCCTCAGTCCGCGCCGGCGGCCGAGCACACGCTCGACATCGGCCACCAGCCGCGCGGCTTCGCCCAGCCAGCGCTCTTCGCCAGTTTCTGTGCAAAGCGAGACGTAGAGCACGACCCCGAATGCATCGGTCCAGAGATAACGCAAGCCGTTGGGCCAGATGCCTTCGGCGCGCATCCAGTCGAGTTTTTGCAGGACATAGTCGACGTCACGCAGCATCGTCACGCAGCATCGCGCCAAGCCCCGAACTGGCAGAGCCGGCCCGTGTTCGGTGTCCCGCGATTGTGAGCATGCGGCATGTCTGCCTCCGCTCCGATTGGCCTTAGCCACATACCGCGAAACGATCTGATCGGCGGCAGGTTCCTTGGCCGCTGTCACCGGCGCGACCGGGAACCCTCGACCTGATCATGAGTTTCGGATCCAGGCGCTCACAACGGGATGCGGGGGTTACCAGTCATTTTCGGAGCCTTTCGATCGAGGAGGCAAAGTTGCGACACCGCCAAATCAGAGTTGACGGAATTACTGTCTTCTTTCGCGAGGAAGGCCCGGCCGACGCTCCCGTGCTTCTGCTGCCGCACGGCTATCCCTGTTCGTCCTATCAGTTTCGAAGGCTGATGCCCGGACTGGCTGATCGCTGGCACACGTTCGCCCCGGATTTTCCTGGCTTCGGCTACAGCGCTACGCCCGACATGGCTGCATTCGGCTACGATTTCGAGACCTATGCCGGGTTTTTGGCGGCTTTCGCGGACGCGCTCGGCCTGTCTCACTATGCGCTCTGGCTGCACGATTACGGCTCGCAGATCGGATTGCGCCACGCCATCGCCTATCCGGAGCGCGTTGCCGCGCTTATCATCCAAAACGGCGACATCTACGAAGACGTGCTCGGCCCGAAATACGCAGCCATCAAGGCGTATTGGAACGACAAGACGCCCGACAAGCATCGCCCGCTGGAAGAAGCGGTGAGCGAGGAGGGCTTCCGGCACGAGTTCATCGGTGAGGTTGGCGAGGCCGTGGCCGAGCGCGTGCCACCGGATCTGTGGAAACTCCATTGGCCTCTGATGGACACGCCGCCCCGTCGGCGGCTTGCGGTCGGCCTGATGGAGAAGCTGGAGGCGAACCTCAACTGGTTCCCGAAATACCAGGCTTATCTGCGCGAACGGCAACCACCGACACTGATCGTCTGGGGTCCCGAGGATGGCTATATGCCGGCCGCATCGGCCCGCGCCTACAAGCGCGACTTGCCGCAAGCAGAGCTCCATCTCCTCAATGGCGCCGGCCACTGGCTACTGGAAACCCATTTCGATGAGGCGCTTGCGTTGGTGCGCGACTTCCTCGCACGCGTTCACAGCCGAGCACCGACGCGACCGTCAGGTAACCAGTTGAAAGCGTGGTGATCCCGACAGGAATCGAACCTGTGACCTACAGATTAGGAATTTGTCAGACGGCCTTTCCTATTGTTTCCAAATGCCGGTCTTTGTATGATTGAGCAGGCTATAACATATTCAAGTTGTTGTCATTTTCGTACGGCGCGGCTATGATGGCGTAGACAGACCAACAGATCGAACATGGCGCAATCCCCGTACTAATCCCGTACTAATTGTCATGACAGACCTTAGAATCCCCCTTACAGACCGCGCCGTTGCAAGCCTCGAGCCGGCGTCTTCGGGCCAATATTTTGCTCGGGACCCCGACCTGCCGGGCTTCATGGTACTCGTAGGCAAACGGAAAAAAACGTTCGTCGTCCAGGGTGATCGAATGAAGGCGGGCAAGCGTCTTTCCGTCCGGATGAAGGTTGCTGAGGTTGGAGAACTCACAACGCGTGCGGCGCGGGCGAAGGCCAAGGATATTCTCGGCAAGATCGCCAACGGCGTGGACCCTCGCGCGTCGACGCGCAAGCGGGACGGCGAAGCTGCAGCGGCTGATTTGTCTTCGATTGCAAACCCCACGCTGCGCATTGCCTGGGAACGCTACCGCGACGGGCATATGAAGAACAAAGGCCGCAGCGATGGGACGATCAACAACTATCGTGACCACGTCGAGCGACTGTTGGCCGATTGGCTTGACGAGCCACTGTCCAAGCTCGGTAATGATCCTTCCCTCGTGACTGTGCGACACGAGAAACTTTCCAAGGAGAACGGTGCCTATATCGCCAACGGCTGCATGCGAACGCTACGAGCCGTCTACAACCATGCTCGCAAAGTCGCCCGCACGCTGCCTGCTGACAACCCGGTGTCGGCCATAGACTGGAATGCCGAATATCGGCGCAACACCGCGCTCGGGCTTTCGGATCTGGAGGAATGGTTCACACAGCTCGCGGCCTTGAAGAACCCGGTTCGTCGGGAACTCCATCTGTTCATGCTGTTGTCAGGCCATCGCCCTGAAGCGATCAGGAAGGCGAGGATCGAGCATGTCGATTTTCGCGCGCGTGTCCTGCACATACCCAGGCCGAAGGGTGGCGAGGTCAGGGCGTTCGACATACCGCTTTCGAGAGCTATGATCCGCTGCCTGGTTCGAGTGATGCGCATTGGTCGAGCTCTCTACGGCGAGCAATCGCGTCAATGGCTGTTCCCGGCCGACAGCGAAAGCGGTCACGTCATCGAGCACAAGGAGAAACGCCGCGATCTGTCGAAATGGGGGAATGACCTGCGGCAGACGTTCCGCACCATCGCCCAGGCCGCGGGCGTTGCCGAGCTGGACGTTCACCTTCTGATGAACCACTCCATCCCGGGTGTTAATGCAGGCTACATCACACGCAACAAGCTGTTGAGTGATCACCTGCGCCAGCAGCAGCAAGCCATTTCACAGAGGATGCTCGAAGCCGGGAGGCCGCGACAGAAAGGATCGAAGCGTTGTGCTTCTGCTTGGCCTACGCTACCAAGCAAGCGCCTGCTTTTCTAACCTAGTGACTGGCAAGGATTAGCGGCTTCAAACGTGTTCGGGGATTCGAGTCGCTAGAGGGATACCGCCAATACAGTGCGGCAACTGAATTCATTTGCTAACTCGACTTCCTTGCCAGCTATAGGCGGTTTACAGCGTCAAATCGTTTCCGCGCAACCACTTCTGTAATAGTACAGTAACCGTCTCGGTCTAACCGAGGCGGTTTTTCGTGCGGCGAATTTGAAAATGTCTGGATTGCGTGAGGTCGGGCGGGTATTTGAATATTTGCGCGAAGCCCTTGATGAATCTCAACCATCGGCGGAATACGCCGTGCAGCCTTGGGACCGTTGCAGACAACAACGAAATCGAGAGGAAAATGCTTGTGAGCGGTCTCATTGTTGCAGACTGCTGATGCACTCGCCGTGGAAGGTTTGGGTGTCCTGACCGGGCGCGCTGACGCTTACGCTGGCAGGCAGCCGCAGTGAGAAAGTGAATTCCTGAGCCCCATAAGCTGCCGACATCAAGCTCGATCCGACACTAAGGGGTACGGGTTTCGTCGGGCCGACCTGCACCGGCGTCTTCTCGTTATGCTGAGGCGGGAGGGTCTGGTCGTGAACCACAAGAAGCTGTTCCGGCTCTATCGGGAGGAGAAGCTCGCCGTTCGCCCCCGTGGCGGCCGCAAGCGGGCGATCGGCAAAACCGATTTGTAGGAAAACAGCGCCCAAACACCGCTAATCCTGCAATTCCAAAGCCGCTATCCGCCTCAATCAACATGCCAGATCAATGGCTTGCGGATAGTTCACGGTCGATACTTGTAGTTGCGCTTAATTTCGAAAATACATTCAATCGAAGCTCCAACTCTAACTAACTTGTGTTATCCTGCGCCCATCGTCGGCTGCTCGAGGGTTGCAATTGCCTGCCATTTTCGTCAGCCATTCTAGTCAAGACTCTTCATTCGCGCGGCAGATCAAAGATTGGCTCGCCGCCGAAGGATACGAACAGGTTTTTTTAGATTTCGACAACATCCAAGTCGGCGAGCATTGGGAGAAACGTCTCTACGAAGAGATCGTTCGATGCCATGCAGTTATTCTTGTTCTGACGCCTGCCTGGTTAGATTCTAAATGGTGTTTCGTGGAATTTACCCAAGCGCGAGCTCTGGGCAAGGCAATATTTCCGGTGGTTGTTTCGCCTCTTGGGAGCAAGCGGGTCGCGCCCGAAATTCAGGGAATTGATCTCGACGAATGGAACGCCAGTGGCCAGGAGCGTCTACGACGTGGAATCAAGGAAATCACGGACCTGGTAGCCCGTGGTTTCGTATGGGATCGTTCGCGCGCGCCCTATCCGGGTATCTACGCATTTGACTATCAGGACGCAGCCGTATTTTTCGGACGTGACACGGAAAGTCGCGAGGTCATTGAGCGACTTGAGGCCCGACGCGTCCAAGGTGGCAAGCGACTTCTTCTAATCGTTGGCGCTTCGGGCAGCGGTAAATCAAGCCTGCTCAGGGCTGGCATCTTACCACAACTGGTTCGCCAGCGCGGGCGTTGGATTGCTATTCCCCCCTTTCGACCTGAACGTTCACCGCTCACCAACCTTGCCAAAAGCTTGGCCCAAAAATTAGGAGAATCTGAAAACTGGCGTGATTGGAAAGAACGACTTCAGTCCGACGCCCTGTCCGCTCTCAGATCTGCTGCCGATAAGCTTCGCGTCGGCGATGATCGCGACGCGTCAATCTTAGTGCCGATTGATCAATTCGAAGAAAATTTTACCATCGGCGATGTTGAAGAACGTAGCACCTTTCTGGCAGCGCTCCACATAATCGCTGATCCTCGGTCCGGACTGCCGTACCTCGCGGCTGGAACTGTGCGCTCCGACGTCTTGGGGGACCTGCTCCGCTCGCGTCAGTTCGTCAGCCCCTTCGACGAATACGGATTGCGAAACATGAAACACGAGCGGATAGTGGACCTCATTGAGGGGCCTGCGGGCGTTGCTGCCCTGTTGCTCGAAAGGGGGTTAGCCCAGCGAATTGCAGAAGACGTTCATTCCGTCGAAGCGCTCCCCATTCTCGCTTTTGCATTGCGCGAACTCTACGAACGATGTGGCAAAGCTGGGCGGCTGACGATCTCCGACTATCAAGAGGTAGGGGACCCAACCGAGGCTTTCAGTCCAATCGAATATGCCGTTCGTCGACGGGCCGACGACGTGATCGCGGGGGGATCTACTGCCCATGTCGATCTAGCGGCACTAAAAAACGCGTTCATACCCCATATGGTCCATATCAGAGACGATGGCACGTTCGTTCGGCAGCCGGCGCTCCTGACAGATCTTCCAGCCGCCGCTCGGCCACTGATAGAAGACTTTGTTAGTGCACGTCTTCTGAGCAAAACGACGCTGGAGATCGAAAACGAGGCCCGCACGGTCGTGGAGGTATCGCACGAATCTCTGTTTAAGGCGTGGCCACTTCTCGCTGGGTGGCTCAATGAAGAGCGAGCATTCCTGATCGGCAAGGCCCAGCTCGCGAGAGCACTTGCTGACTGGAAGGCTGCCGCACGGGGAGGTGCCGGGCTCCTGCAAGGACTTCAGCTGGCGCGGGCGCGACGATGGCTCCATGATCATCGTAGCGGACTGTCTCTTGAAGAGGCTGCATTCATCCGGACAAGCTGGAAGCAAGAATGGAAACGCAGGCTTGAGATAGCAGCAGTGATGATCGCCGCCTTGATTGTCATAGGCACCGTCGGAACAAGGGCCTTGCTGACGCAGTATGCCAAACGGACGGCCTCGCAGTGCGACCTTCTTGCCGCCGATGTCGACAACAATGTATTTGTTCCTGGTGTTGAATACGATCGAATTGACTTCGGGCACGCAATACCTGCGTGCGAGGCCGCGGTTCGCGCCGAACCTAACAATCCCCGGCTGATGTACAATCTTGGCCGAGCCTACGACAGGGCTGACCGCTATCGAGATGCAGCCGAGTGGTATCGATGGGCCGCCAATCTCAACTGGGTACCAGCCGAGAACAACCTCGCCGTTCTCTATCTCTACGGGCGAGGTGTCCCCATGGATATTGCGCAAGGCGTATCACTTTTACGAAAAGCAACCGCCGAGGGCAACGGAAATGCTGCCCAAGGGGGGATCGTCCAAGCCGAAGCGAACTACTATCACGCGGACTTCTCGAACGTATTTGGAGCAAATCCCACTCTGTCCGTAATAATCAAGAACAAGCTTGTCGAGAAAAGCTTTCTGGTGAAAGATCAAGTTTCACTGCCTTGGGGGGTTGAAGTTTCCACGGCGCTGGAAAACTTCAAACGCAGTGAGAGCATCGCTGACAATGGCTTAAGTCTTCGCGTCCTAGACCGTCTTGGTGTAATTGAAGAGCTTTCTGCACAGATTACTAAGACGAGCAGAAATTAACGCGCGCAAAATTCGATAGCGAGATGACCGGAGGCCTAAATTGGGAATACGGCTATTTTATCTCCTTTTCGTTCTTGTGTGCTTCACAAACGCAAACTGTTCGGCGGCAAGCACCCCTCCTGGCGCGTACCGGGTCAGCGCATCCGCGTCAGGCGGCATCCTCAATATGCGGAACGGACCAGGCACCGGTCATCGAGTGATAATCGCAATTCCCGCAGGCGCGAGCGGCTTGGCCGTGTCCAATTGCCAGCAACCAGACGATGGAAAAAGCAAAAACTCATGGTGTCGAGCAAAATGGCAAAGATATTCCGGCTGGGTATCTAGCTGCTGTATAGAGAGTATTCCCTTGGCCGACTCTGGATCGGACAGCCACTTTCCTTTGGTATTCACGTCTGTTTCTTCGCTGAAGAAAGTCGGGATTGCTCTTGACCTCAATGTCAACAAGTCAATTCATTTCAACGCGCGATGTTATTATTACGGCGATGGCGGATGGGACATATCTGTGAGTCCTGCGCTCCTTGCATTCTACCAGCATAAAGGTTTTTCCAGAGAGAGCCTTTGCTTGGCGCTAATCAGCGGCATCCGGTTCAATCCCGTGACCGGAAAACGGCTGGCGACCTACATCTTGATCAATGATGTTGCTGCATTAGCTGCGGGAGCAATTGAGTCCGGAACACTGTCCGACGAATTGCCATTGTCTATCCCCGAATGTTTCAAGAGAGGCTTACCCTATTCCGACTGTAGCTGGAACTACGATCCTCTCAGCGGACAGCGGCTGTCCAAGACGAAGACCGCTAAATATGCGCGCATCGGAGTAAATCTTACGGCGATGCTGGCCAAACATCCACGCACGGAAAGTTGCTCTGGCTCTAACATTGATCAAAGAACAGATGAATATAGAGGCATTGGATCAGAATCCCTTTTGAAGGGAGCCCTTTGTCAGACTGGCTACGGCGGCGACGAGGTATCGTTCTACGCCTATGGGGGGAATCTTTCGACTGGCTTCGGCTACGCACTCTACGCCGATGGGGAGGCAGGCCCCGAAGCATCACCTGCCGTGGTCAAGGCTGCAGCCGAAGGAAAGAAGGTGAAACCCCAGATCGACCCCGCCGATCTCAGGACTGTTTGGAATACGGGCAATCAATAGCCATGCTAGTTGATAGTAGCCGGCAAGGTTGTCGGAGGACAGCGGGAGGCGAAGAGGTTGGTGCACATCTTCATTTGTTTTTATCGCTTACGGCTCTTGCGGCTGCCATGGATCGCTGCTGGCCTGCTCGCCGGGTCCCTTATGATTGGTTCAAATGATGCCGTAGCTCAGACCGACATCGGGGCCAGTTTCAGGGTTACCGGTCTATCTGCTGAAGACACGTTGAAAGTGAGGTTATCACCCGCTCCCGATGCGAAGATCCTCTGGGAACTAGGGCCCGGCCAGCGCCGTGTCGTGTCGACAGGCCGGATTTCGCATAACGGAGCTTCGAAATGGATGGAGATAGTATCCAGTTGGGGCGACGAAACCGGATGGGTCAACGCTGGGTTTCTCACCCTTGACGGACTGCCGGCGACTACCGATGCGCTTTTCGACGCAGGCATCAGCCTCAAGTATGCCGCCGACTTTGACCAACCACGGTTCAGCACGGCCAAAAAGAGCCAGGCAAATCGATGCCCATCCTATATCCCAAACCTTGTTGACGTAGCAGTTTCCGATCAGATGCTTGCCCACTTCAAACAACGCGGATTTAGCTTAGCAACGTTGTGCCTCGCCATTACCACTCCAATGACAATTGACCTTGCAACTGGAATTGACCTCCCTTGGCTAGCTCTGTCGAAAAGTGCTGCGTATAGCGAGTGGGTTGTCCTCTTGAATGTACCCGATTGCTTCAGGAACGGTACACCGTTGTTGGATTGCCCGGTCAATTTTGACTGGTATTGGCCAACTCTTCCTGGTGATTCTGACCCTACTTCTTATAGGTCGGATGGAGAATTGATCGATGAAAGAGTTAAGAAATTTATGGCTCAACGTTCAATTTCGAACGTTGTGATAGACTCCCAAGAATATGACGAGAAATTTGGTGAAGCGTTCTTCGGCAAGGAGTTACAACATATTGATTTTGTTGCCGTCTCCAAGTCATTCATACGCGGCTATGCTTATCGACTTCATACCAACCATGACGCAGGAGACGGATTGACGGCAGCAGAACTAGAAGCGGCGATGACGCCAAGTCTGAGAAGAGCTCAAATAGACGCTGCTTCCCTTGGGCAGGCCTGGAGTGACGCAGTTGCCAGGGCACCACTTAGTCAGTCGCCGACGGGGACCAAATGAGCAGTGTGGAAGCCCCATTTCCATCATTTGCTAGACAGTCAACAAGTTTGTCCTCCTGGTAGTGATCGTATGCTGATGCGTCCGGGGTTCAGGCGATGACGGCCGGCCTGCAGGTCGGCGATTGCGCGAAGCTCAGTTCGTCTCGGCAAACACGCATCGGGCGGGCCGAGGCGTAACCGATGCATCGCTTTCGGGGCCGTTTCGCATATCCTGTGGCAAAGGTGGGCGCCTATCGAGACCAATTCGCTCCGCGTGAAACAGTAAATGACAGTTTTTTTCGGCGTCCGGAACAGAACTGCTTGTGTTTGTGACGTCTACGCGACGAGGTCGCTCTACTTCACTTGGCGCCACGCGCCTTCTCGATATGAAAACAGCGGTGGAAACTGCGGGCAACCCCTACGGCGTGGTCGAGGCTAGCCTGCATAAAGCCGGCGAAATGCAGGGCAAAGTCGAAGTCTCTCCGGTATTTCGCATCTGCTGCGGTTATCTATTCATTTCCTGCAATTCGAATTGAACTCTCTTAATAAACGTACTATAGCCTTGGATCCACGTGCCGACCAGTACTTTCTTGTCTTATTGAGACGGCTTGCGTTCTAGCGCCGAGCATTCTCAACTGCGCGACCGAGATGGCAACGAGGATCAAAAAAGATGGAAGCGGCTGTTGCGGTCACCCAGTCGGCAGCTTCCGCCGAGTCAGAACATGAACAGCAATTCCGCCGCAAGTACGAGTACGACGCGTTTATATCGTACCGTCGCAGCGATGCTGGCCAGCTCGCGCGCTGGATTCGGAATAAACTGCAGCGGTTTCGACTTCCGGCGAAAGTCATCCGCGGATTGTCGCGTGAGAAGCGCGAACTTTATAAGCGCAGACCACAAATCTGGCTCGACACCTCATACGAGAAATCGAGCGATGATTTTCTCCTCAGAAAGGTGTTTCCGGCCCTCAACAAATCAGCACGAATGATCGTGGTGTCAACGCCGGCGGCGTTCGACACTATCGCCGGCAAGGACGGGCAGAGCCAGGATAACTGGCTGGTTCGAGAGATTGACCACTTTCTAGGTGGAACACGAGCAGATCTGGCAGACCGTCCGGTCGATTTAATCCTAGGGCCTGGGGCACTGGAAGATCGTTATCCGGGACGCCTGGCAGAGAGATTGCGCTGGGATTGGATAGACCTGCGCGGCTTCAACAGGTGGCGTGGCAATACCTTCAGCGAGACGCTCGATGACGGCGTAACCAAGCTGATTGCAGCGCTTTATGATGTTCCCGATCGGGACCTGCCCGTCTTGAGGCAGGAGGAGCGGAGAAGGCGTCAGCGCACAATCGTTGGTTTCACAGTTGCCGGCTTCTGCATCGCCGCTCTGACAACTGCGCTTGCCGTGTGGGGCTTCGTCGAACAATCCAATGCGTTTGCAGCACTTCAAAACGCCCTTACGACGCGTGCTCAGATGTCCATTCGTCTTGCCACCGAGGAGCTGAGCAAGAACGATCCGGACCATGCCCTGGCAGCGGCGCTTGCCGGACTGGAGACACCGAGTCCGGCGGAACCCGACCAGGTCATTGTGAGCGGCTCTGTCACTGCCATATCGAGCAGCATCGCCGATCAGACGCTTAACGCCACACTGCGTTATCATTCCGACTCAGTGTTAAGGGCAATCATCGCAGCTGACAGTACTTCCGTGATGACCGTAGGAGCTGACAGCCAGGTAGTCCTCTGGCATCGCAGCGATGAGCACCCGATCCGTCCGGTCAGAACCACCGCGCTTGTCGGGGGGGTCTTTGCCGCCAACTCGGATGGAAGTCTGATCGCATCCGCCTCGCAAACTGGACAGGTGGCTTTCTGGACCCCACTGGACTCCAAGCTGCTGCCCAAGCCATTTACCATTGGGGAGCAACCAGTCATGCTGGCGTTGAGCGACGAAAGCAAGCTTGCTGCGGTGGTAGGTGCCCGCGGAAATCTGGTAGTGTGGAACCTTGCGACGGACGAGCTTGCCTGGTCGACCTCCACTCCGGCTGCCTCGGTATCGCTTCTCGAGTTCGGCCATCGTTGCGACTGTCTGGCTGTCGGCACGAATTCAGGCGATGTGTTGATATGGCACTTGGGGGGCGAGGCTGAGCCAGCACTTGTTCGCGGGGCCTCAGGAAAAGTGACCAGAGGCGTATTCGATGGCGATGGGAAATTCCTGTTCAGCACTGATGACAGAAGGATATGGCGGATCTCGGAGCAGCAGATACCGACTGTGCTGGGGAAGCACGACGGCAATGTTATCGATTTAGCCGTTTCTTCTCTGGCGAGCGTTGCTGCATCTGCCAGCGTTGATGGAACCGTTTTTGTTTGGGATCTTCGGCCAGCATCAGGGCCGAACCCGCTATTCAGGCTTGAGGGCAACCTTCCCGTCACTCGCATTGCTCTGTCATATGATGGCGGCAGTATTGCGCTGGCCTATGCCGACGGGACAATCGCGATTTGGGATATCAGCGACTTGGGGTCGCCGCCCTTCGAGGCGCTGAGGCTACGGGGCCACACAGGCGCTGTCCTTGATCTGAGTTTCACCCCCGACGGAAACTGGCTTGTGAGCGGATCCTCGGACCGGACTGCACGTATCTGGCGGGTGCAAACGGCCTCACGCGCCGCGGCACTACAGGCCCATGAAGGACCTGCGATACATGTATTGGCGCGAGGCGGAGGCTGGGCGCTAAGTGCCGGCACTGAGGACAAGACGATCCACGTCTGGAGCGGACCACCGTGGAAGCTCGTGCGATCAGTTGTGGCAGGAAGCCCGCCCAGCGCCTTGGCGATCTCGGCTGACGGGAGACACGCCTTCATAGGCACCCGGACAGGCGACATTCTTCAGTGGGCGACCAGCGGCACGACATCCACTTTCATTTCCCGCGACAATGGCGTGATCAGTTCCATTACCATTTCGCCCGATCAGAAAACATTGGCTGCCATTGGCGTCAACGCGAAGCTACAGATATGCCGAATTGGAGAGACAACTTCGTCATGCGAGGCGGTCGAGCAACTTCAGGGTTGGGGATACTCTGTCGCAAGTAGTGAATATGGTCACTTGATCGGCGCCTCCTCCGGGGTTGAAGGCAGCAGCGGGGAGGCCCTCGTTCGGGATACTGGCGCAAGCAAGTCAGCCATATTTCAAGGACACACAGAACGAGTGTCATCAATCCGGTTCGATCATCTGGGGCAAAGGGCCGTCACTGCATCATGGGACGGCACGGCGCGAATCTGGGACCTCGGCCTGGCAAGAGAGGTTGTCCGGCTAGTGGAACCGAAGGGGCGCCTGTCAACTGCCGGCTTCAGCCCTGATGGTGAATGGATCGCTACGTGTTCCAAGGACACGGCAATACGGCTCTGGAAGATTCCGTCGTCAACAGAAGTGAACGGCCCAATCGTTCTCGAAGGGCATGAGAGCATTCTCATCTCGGATGAATTCTCGATCGGTCAAATCGAGTTCGATCCGACCGGCAGCCTGCTTGTGGCGTCCCTGGCAAGTGGCGACATCAAGATCTGGCACATTCCTGATGGCCTTCCGCGTGCGCTTCTGAAGGGTGATGGCTCCGGTATCCTCAGGTTCTCGTTCCAGCCCGATGGGTCGCAGATAACTGCGACCACCGCGCGAGGGCGCCTGTTAAGCTGGAGTGTGCCACCCGCACTCACCCTCGCCAACAATATTCTTCTGCCTCTAGCCCGCAGCATCGTGCCGCTTTCCGGTTCGCTGGCGGGAAAACTGGATGAATCTCTGAGTGATCAGGCCCAAGTGTCGCAAACCTGCCCATATGACAGTGAACATCACGTCGGACTTCCACCCCACCGGCTGTCAGGCGCCTCGCGTGCACGACAACACCTGGTATTGCCGACCAGTTGCGGGCCTGCTGCAAACGAACGCAATCAGACGATCTTCAGGGAGGCGATGATCGCAGAGGCCGAGGGCGACTTTGCCGCAGCGGCACGAAAATTCAGGGCGGCAGCTGACGCCGGAAACATCGAAGCAGCGATCGGTTTAGGGGATCTTGACTTGGTAGACGGCTTTGCCGGAGACCAGACCGGCCAGGCCGCGGACGAGTACGCCCGTGCGCGGAAGCTCGGTGCTCCCTCTGCCAATTCTCGGCTAGGCTGGCTGTTCCTCGCAGACAGGACGAATGAGGGTGTTGATGCGGCAAGAGCCTACTTCACCCAGGCTGTTGAACAGGGCGACGCGGACGGATTTGCCGGGCTTGCCTGGATCGACGATCAGCACGGTACTTCTCGAGATGATTTTGAAGCAGCCTTCTCGAATTATGTGAAGGCGCAGTATACCTACGAAGTCGACGGAGATTTCATTCACGCCCTGGAAATGGCTGAGCAAAGATCCATGCTCTCACATTTTCTGCCGCCGGCTCGCACAGCTGCGTTATTTCTTGAGGCCAGGCATTTCATGATGTCTATGCGCACTGACCAAAGATGAGCAACAGCTGCACAGGTCTCAGGCTGGTGATGGCATTCGCCCTCCTGACCAGTCCTGCATACGGACAGCAGACAGCCGGCGCTGCATCGCCGGCCCACATTGCCGATTTCGAGTTCACTTCGTTCCTGAGGGATCGGCCGTTAGACCTTGACCAGTTGCTCGGAAGGCACTTCAGCGAGGTCGTTCCTGGCGCGACATGGGAAGGCCTCCCGACACCTGAGGAGTACAAGAATCCGTCCATCAGATATGGCGTTTTTGCCAGACCCGGCCCTTTCATGAACAACTGGCATTTCATGAAAGAGCCATATTGCGTATCCCATTATAGCATGTTCATACTATTTTTTAACCATGGTTTCGTTTTTAAGGTGGAACTTAGATTCGTTTCGGACTCGTTCGCTGGACAGATAGATTCACACAATGCGTCTTTTTGTGGGAATGAAATTCCAATATTCGATAATATTGCAAAAGAACTTGGTGATTCAGTGATTAAAGAGAATGGATCTCGTGAAATTAAGAGATATACTGACAACTATGTGATGACTCTTTCGGCCGACGACAATGGTGCTGACTTGAGTTGGGACCTTCGCGGAGGACCAAGCTTGCCGAATTTCTGAGGTGATCGTGGATGTATGCACCAGCCAGAGAAACCAGTCCAGCCAGCGGCATTTCCAACCAATGACTATGCTCTTGGATTGGCGACGAGCAGAGTCACCTCATCTCACCGGAAATGGCAAGCGAACCGGGTCTTCACTTAGCGCGTCGTCGGCCGGAAACGGAGATTAGTCCGGTGCTGAATGAGAACTCCAGTGGTCAGTGTAGGCAATCGGGCGGCGCCCGGTTCCCTACCTGGTAGACCGCCTCGGTGGTCTGACGACGCCAAACGGCCGCATCAGTCGTCGGTTCTCTTTACTGCGACACATTACAGTTGAGCTTCCAAAGTGACGAACCTCAGTTCTATAAAAGTTTAGGAAGAGGCTGTTGGCGTTGCACCATGGACTACGAACCTGCGAAGGACGCAGCGCTAATAGGGGACCAGCCGGTAAAGGCCAAGGTATTCATCTCATATTCCCGCAAAGACATAGACTTCACTGATCGTATCGAAGCGGCCCTGAACGCACGAGGTTTCCAGGTATTCATCGATAGTCGAGAGATCTCTGCGCTTGAGGAATGGTGGGAGCGGATCGAGACACTTATCACGCAAGCGGACACAGTCGTGTTCGTGCTCAGCCCGGATTCGCTCACTTCCACCTATGCGCAGAAGGAGATCTCGTTCGCAGGCTCTCTAAACAAGCGCTTGGCGCCGGTCGTATATCGCCGGGTGGACGGGCAGGTTGTTCCTGAGGTGCTCGCGAAACTTAACCATGTCTTTTTCGATGACGAAGCCAACTTCGAAACAGGTGCTGACAAACTCGCCGAAGCGCTGCGCATCGACATTAAGTGGGTTAGACTGCACACCGAATTTGGCGCCGCAGCGCGCCAGTGGTCTGTAGCGAAGCGGCCCAACGGGTTGTTCCTGCGCTCGCCCCTGCTTGAAGAAGCGGAACGATGGATCGCTGCGCGTCCCAAAGGTGCGCCGACCCCGACGGAGGAGACGCGATCGTTCATTGAATACAGCCGGGCTGCGACAACCCGTCGAAGAAACATACTGACAGCCAGCCTGATCCTAGGCCTCGTTTTTGCCCTTGGGCTTTCAAGTTATGCCTTTTATCAACGATCTAAGGTCCAACAAGAGCTAGGTCGGGCGAACAATGCTCTCGCTGCCGCCATTAACAGCGAGTTTAATTTTGCGCCTGTTATTCCATTTACGACGCGGTCGCGCCAAGCGCTTTGGACCTTGGCAACTGCCGATAAAGCAGTGAAACGGAGTTTTGTATCAGCACTCATAACCAGTCCCGGAGAAATGCTCCGAACTGCCCCCGGGTTCATTCAGATATCCCGTGCGCTTGGCTTGATGTGGCCGTCGGAGGCCGAGGCACAGATTCTCTTCGACCTTAGTGTCAGCAGCTCCCGAAGCATCGGCCTCGCTAACCTCTCTGTGCCGGTATTGAACGCTTTGGCGGAAGGCCTGAGCGAAGAACAGACAACGCAGGCTCTCGGCCGGCTTCTACCTCAGCTCGGGCAGGCGAATGACTTTGCACTTCGGGGGGTGGCGCCGGCGATCGAAGCGCTTGCGCCGAAACTGACCAAGACGCAGGCGACGAAGGCGCTCGACCCTGTGCTTCGCCAGTTAGAGAAGACAACCGACGCTATCGCGGTCCAACAGCTCGTCCAGACGTTCCTGGCCCTGTCCGCGAAGTCGTCTGAGGCTGACGTACGACGGGCGCTTGATCCATTACTACGGCGTCTTGCTGAGGCTAAAGTGCCGTGGAGCATCATAGCGTTGGCACAGGCGCTTGAAGTATTGGCACCAGAACTGACAGAGGCGCAGGCAAGGCAAGCGCTTGATCCTGTGCTGCGACAAATCGAGGAGACGATAGATCCCTCCTCTCTTGAAGCGTTGGCTCAGGCGCTCCAAGCCCTACCGGCGAATCCGTCAGAATCTAAGGTGCAGCAGGCATTCGAACAGTTGTTGCGGAATTTTCGCCAAAGAAGAACTCCATTCGAACTCCAGCGCATGGCTGGGGCGATCCGGTCACTGGCGCCGAAACTCACTGAAGCCCAAGCCCAAGTGGCGCTCGACCCGATTCTGCAGCAGATCGGAGAAACAACAGATACTTCCGCGCTCCAAGCATTGGGCCAGGCGCTCCAAGCCCTTGTGACAAAGCAGGCTGCATTTGAGACACGGCAAGCGCTGGGCTCGGTCATGGAGCAATTCGGCGGCCAAGGAACCAGCCCCAAGACGCTGCGAATGGGCGGGCACGAGCTGCAAGCATTGGCCCCGAAACTGACCCAGGCACAGGCAGGGCAAGCGCTTGACCCTGTGCTATATCACCTCGCGTACACGACAGATCCCTCCGTAGTCCAAGCACTGGCAAAGGCGCTTCAGGCGTTAGCGCCGAAACTGACTGAGGAACAGGCTGGGCGAATCCTCCATCCGATCCTGCAGCAGCTCGCCACGACCTTCGATCACGAAGCGCTTCAGGCGTTGGCCCAAGCGCTCCGGGCGCTGGTTCCCAAGCTGACCGACTCGCAGGCACAGGAGGTGTTCGACCAATTCCAACTGAGGGTAGTCCGTACGATCGATTCCAACGTGCTCAGTGCTCTCGCCGAGGTGCTCGAGGCGCTCACGCCGAAGTTGACAGATTCTCAGGCGCAGCAGGCATCTCGTACAGCCTCTTCATCGCTCGCGTGGGCTTCCAGTAAAGATGAAGCAGTCGAGTGGGCACGGTCACTCCTTGCACTATCACCCCGGCTTCATGAACAAAGTAACACTGAGCAACTAGTTGCGGCGGTTGCTTATCCAACCGCTGCAGGGCCAGCGACCGAGGTTTTGCTTGAGGCGATCAAGGCTCGAAACCCGACCGCGCCTGGGGCACAAGCCGGAACGGACGCAGTTCTCAAATGGCTCGCGACGAGGTACCCTTGGATTCTGGATGCCCCAATTTGCCCAGAACCGCCGCAGTCCCCATCCATACCGGACTTCAAATGTCGTTAGACAGACGATCCGACGCTCGTTTTGGGAAGGTTCCGTATAGTTGTCCAGGCTCAGGTTATGCTCGTTGTGCTGCTCACAGTCTTTTCCCCCGATATGCCAACTCACCATGGGGGTCGAAGACCAGTGACGGTGGATTTTGATCCAAATCCAATATGAATGGCGTATCACCGCCGGCGCTCATTATTTTGTTACCTATCCGCGTGAGTTCGATATCAACGGTTCCGATTCTCTCATAGTCAGACCTAACACGGACTCTGCGTTGGTCGAGCATGCTGATTGTCAAGGCAACGTCGCTGCGTGAATCGCCCTTCGAATCCGCTATGACATCGCCGACGTAGCTACCGGTCGCGATCTCAGCAAGTCCACCGACTGAACCGACTGGCTCCGTGATTTGGACAGAGGGATCGGATTGGGTGCTCGAAGAAACGCGCTGTTGAAGTTCAGTTCGCCATCCATCCCGCGCAAAAAGAAAGAATCCAATTGAGGCGATAATCACCGCTGTCGCGACCAACATCCAGGCCCGATACGAGCTTGATGGCTTTGTCCTACCCGCGGGCAGGTGGTTCGCCGGGGCGCGGCCAACTGCAGCAACCAGGCCGTCGCACAAGGATCGAAAGCCGCTATGTGCGGGATCCCCATTCCAGTTCATCAAATCCGCGGTTTGCTTGCGTCGGAACTCAAGCGGCAGCTTGACGCCCTCGATGCTGGCCGGGACCAATACACCCCGCTCCGCCGCTACGGTCGCCTCGTTCTTTACCCATTCTGACGCGATCGAATGTTTTGACCACAAAACAACGACACTCTTTGCGGTTTCCAACTCGCGCTCAATTGCTTGATCATAAGTTTGACCCGCTACGATGTTGCGATCCCACCAAACGGACCATCCCAACGCGCCGAGAGCGCTTGCGAGCTTCGCGGCTGGGCCGCGATCTTCAGATGCGTAGCTGATAAACACATCGGTGACGGTAACTTCACTAGCATCAGATCGCTGCTGGCGGACACCCGGCGCGATCATGCCGTCCGCCCAGCTAGCTGCGATGCTCCCTCACCTGCCAAGGATCGGTGCAGCGGCAGTCCGACCTTTGGCACACGGGCGACCAGGGATGCGTAACACCGAATTGCTCGAGTGTGCGCGAAAAAAAACTCACCCTCTGCCCATAGCGCATCAGCCAATGGCATTGCCTGGTCTAAGTCCGGGCGTGAGTAGCTCACGAAGACTCTCATAATCCACCACCCAAGGCAGTAAATCATGCGGAGACATGTTCCTTCAAGTGAAATGAGGCAAGGGAGATAACCTTGACCGGATGAGCGTTCGGCGCATGCAGCCTGTCCCTGCCTTCAAGCTCACAGCCGCTGCTGTCCCTGCAGGCATTGCGCCCATCGGGTGGCGTCGAACCCGAAACTTGTTGCTGCCGTCTTGGTGATACTTCGGCGCAACTGGATTTCTGCGTTCCGGCGCGTTGAACTGGCGTGCGGTCAATTTCGCGTCGCTGGCGATTCCCAACCCAAAAAGACGACTCTGTTGCGAGGCACCTCCGTTGACGCCGCTGCTCATAGCTCGGTTACGATCAACTGGGACACTCTTCGGACCGTTGGGTGCGTCGGCGAAGGGTGATCCGGCGCCAAGGGCGAGACCGGCCCACTGGATATTCCCCCCCTGGACCAGGTTCTGTTGAATTGACGATGAGTTTAGGCCGGCGCGCTCACCGCGCGCGATGATCTGTCCAGATCGTGGACGAACATGCGCGCCAACTGTTCCATGAGGGCAACCCGGCTGACCACCCTCACCAATGCGCCGTTCGATGTAATTGGTACGCACGGGTGTGGCCAGTCAAGAATGCCTTTCAGGAACGGAGAGGCAGGGCCGGCGCGATCCTGTTCCACCCCGCGCCGCAGCAGATCGCCACCGAGCCAACTCCGCACCTCGCGAGGCGATACCAGGATGCGGACTTGGGCTTCCGACTGCACCACGAACAGCGCATTCCATTCCGCACCCCGTTGATCAAGTGCGTAGTCAATGTTGCTTCTGTCGATGGGGCTCTTTCGACAATTGTGGTCGAATTCCTGAAGCAGTTGGTTACTTCTCGCAAGGCGATCGCGAACTGTTGCCGGCGTTGCAGCACCTACGAAGGTGTCTCCGGCTTGAAGAAAAATTAGGAGGTCCGTCGCACCGATCTCGTCCACAACGCAGGCGAGGAAGAACAATCGCGTCGACCACCAATATGGTTTGTCGCGCAGGTCAATCCTCAACACGGCCAGTTGCGGGGCGTCAGCGAGCGACTGCTTCATCGCCCCTAGCGTCGACTCCTGGACAGGCCCACCGTACATCAGGGCTTCGGTGAACCCGGATTCCAGGGCCAGCGAGACCATACCTGTACGGTCGCTGATTTCGCGGCGGTAGATGGAAGAACTGACCTGTCGCGCGAGATCTTCGGGAGTCTTGAAGATGCCGGCGAGCCAATTACTCAGCAAATCGTCGCGAAAGCGCTTGATGCGGGCACCACTTTCGTTCTCGCCCGTCACTGCATCCATGAACGCTGCCGGACAACTGGCTGCCGGGTCGAGGAGAAACACAAGTGGCTTCTTGGGAACTGCCGCAAGAAACTCGCATTCGGTGATCGACGTCCTCCCTGGTCTGGCTCCCGATGGCCAAGCGGCAGTACCTGCGCCCGTCTTGGCCGGAACATAGCCGTATCGCCACGCAACGATACTCACGCAGACATCGGCATCGCGAGCATCAGCAAGGCATCGATCAAGCGGGCGTGTCCCCTCAGCGACATACTCTTCCATGCTTATGACTTCATGGCCCATCTGCCTCAGGACGAGAGCTACTGCTGCGCGATGTTCAATAAGATCGGAATAAGTCGCCGATATGTAGATGCGCATGTTCCCGCCTCAAAAAGCTGTCCGGCCTTGGCAGCCAAGGGTACTAGTTTATAATCAAGAAAAATATCAATGCTTCACATTTTCCCGCGTCGATCACTCTTGCTGTGTTGGAGATTCGGCATGTGGGAAAGCTCCTCCAAAGGGGTCAAGCAAAATGACGTCCGCAGTTGCGTTGCTCTTTAGCGGTCACATGATCGATCTTCCGAACCGTCGCCAGCCGCGGTTCCCCGCCGATCGGGAGAGGGCAGCAGCGGCTTGGATTCAGAAAAAGGTCGAAATCGGAAGCCGGGGAAGCAGTGCCGCCGGATTCAGCAGCGGTTCGCGGGGCGGCGACATTCTTTTTCTTGAGGCATGCAAGCGCGAGCACATAGAGACACACATCGTATTGCCTTTCGAACCCGAATTGTTCGTGCAGACCTCTGTATCCGGCGTCCCGACCGGCAATTGGGAACGGCGATTCTGGGATGTCTGGACGGCGACGCCACAACAGCATCGGGAGGTTCTCGGCCTGACCGTTTCGGGAAAAGCCTACGAAGCATGCAATGCGCGGCTTCTGGATCTGGCGCGCCAGCACGGCAGAGTTCACCTCATCTGCCTGTGGGACGGCAAGGCAGGCGACGGGCCTGGCGGCACGGCGGATCTGGTGAGAAGGACCCAAAGGTTGGGCGACATCGCCGACGCAGTCGCGCCGTTGAATCTTGACGGCTAGCCGGAATCTCGGGACGGTACAAGGGGAGTGCGGAAAGATGCCGAGTTGCTTTGTGATCATGGGATACGGCGAGAAGACTGATTTCGAGACCGGGCGGAAGCTCAATCTTGATGCGACTTACCACAACATTATCAAGCCCTCGGCCGAGGCGGCCGGCTATACCTGCATTCGCGCAGACGAGGTGTTGCATTCCGGAGTCATTGATATCCCGATGTACGACATGCTGCTCGACGCGGATCTGGTGATCGCTGACATCTCAGCCTCCAATCTCAACGCCATGTTCGAGCTTGGTGTGCGACACGCGCTTCGTCCACGCTCGACCATCATCATCGCCGAAAGCCAGTTCAAGAGCCCGTTCGACGTCAACCACATAGTTATCCGCAAATACACCCACCTCGGACCGGATATCGGCTACACCGAGGCCGGCCGGATGCAGAATTGTCTTAAAACGCTTATGACCGAGATTTGCACATCCGAGAAGCCGGATAGTCCGATCTATTCATTATTGAGACTAGAACCGCCGAGGCGGCTTGCCGCGACAGCAGCCGCGGTCCCCGGCGACGTCGGAAGCCGCCCCGGCGCGGTCGCCGAGGCCTCAAAGGCGTCAGATGAAACCCATGCCGCGTTGTGGGCCGAAGTGGCCGCAGCCAGAGCCGCCGGCGACTTCGTGAAGGGAAAGGCCATCTTGAGTGGGATTTACGACAAGCAGACACAGCGCCCTGGTCAGCAGATGCAGGCCGCGCGGCCGCGCGTCGTACGCGAACTTGCATTCTGCACCTATAAGATCGGTGACAGCCATCTCAAGGCCGATCCGGCAGCAGCAGCCAAGGCTTATGAGGAGGCCATCACGTTGCTCCGCACGCTCGATCCCGAACAGACCACAGACCCCGAAACGCTCGGCTTGTGGAGCAGCGTTCACAAGCGACGCTTCGATTTGCCGGGACGTTCCGAAGGGCAGCGCCTCAACGATCTTGAAGCCGCCATCTACACGGCGGAACGCGGTTTTCTGATCCGGCAAGACTACTATACCGGCATCAATCTCGCTTACCTGTTCGATCTCCGCGCCAGCATCAGCAGCGGCGACCAGAAGATAGCAGATCGAGTCTTCGCCGACCGCGTGCGCAGACGCGTGGTTACCGCAGCTGAAAAAGCCGTCAAACTCATCTCCGAGCGGCTTGTCGGCGCCGATGGGCAGCCCAGCGCCGGCGCCATGGAAGAGCTGTACTGGGCTCACGCCACGATTGCCGAAGCCTTGATCGGTCTCGGCGATCAGAAGGGCGAGCACGCATTTGAGCAAGCCAAGACGTATGCCGTCGCGGACTGGATGATCGCCACTACGGCCGGACAGATCAAAAGGCTCAAGGCGCTACGCGCCACGTGAGCGACCCGCGAGGGAACCGTTGGCAGCGCAGATTCTGCTCGCCTCGGCGACGGCGGCGGCAGTCCACCGACTGTCCTCATTGCGCGGTCATCAGTTTCCGCGATTTGCTTTTCCCGTTTCGGCAGCGACCCCATTTCGACCCGAGCCTGCGCTCGGCGTGGGCAATCGGCGCACATAGCGCGCACTTGCCACCTCCCGATCTGTCAGCCGAGCCACCAGTCGCGCTTTGTCATCGCCATGGCTCCCATCCCTGCGATTCACCTATCCATCGGCCCCTGAATTGCGACGTGTCCTCCTGTCTGCCACGCCACCCCTTGTCGCGATGAACGATAGTGATGGGGTTGTCTAATCGCCGCTGGGACGTCAAGCATGTAATTGCGTCGAGACGACGCTGCCGGGTGCATGGTTGTCTTCGCGGTCGACATCAGTCGCCGCATGATGGAGCTCCGCGGACGAGCCTTCAATGTGGACGACGCACTTTGCTGAGACAGCGGTGCAACCCCATCAGCGGAATGGCTCGGCTCACGTCCCGGCAGGGACGTCTCAGATCCTGAACGCTATTCGCAAGATTTCATGCTGTGGCGCCTGCATTTCGATCAAAGAACTCACCGGTCTTGAGCATCGAATGCATTATCACCGCCAGTTTGCGCGCCACAGCCACGGCAGCTCGTTTGAAGCCAACCCTCTCCCGGAGCTTGAGGCCCCACGTGCGCAGGCTGCTGTCGATCGAGCTGCGTGTCAGGATGACCGCCGCAGCCTCATAGAGAAGTCCCCGCAAATGTCGATCGCCGCGTCGGGATATATGGCCGTCATAATCGACTTCTCCCGATTGGTAGCGGCGAGTTGTCAGGCCGATCCAAGCGGCAACAGAGCGGGACTTCTTGAAGTTGCCCGGATCTTCAATGGCAGTGGCGAAAGAGGTTGCGGTAATGGCGCCGATGCCGGGGATCGACATGAGTATGCGGCATGCTTGGCTTTGACGTGCATCTGCGACAAGCTGGCGCCCAAGCTCGGCGGCACGGATGCGAATGCTGCGCCAGGCTTCCAACATCGGTAGGACGACAGGAGCAAGCTCGCTCTGATCGATAAGAAGGCTCCGGACATTCTTTTCGAATGTAGTTCCCTTACCGGCGGGAACGAGCAAGCCGAACGTTTTCATGATCCCTCGGATCTGGTTGGAAAGCTCGACGGTGATCCGGACCAGCCGAGTGCGTGCTGCCACGAGCGTGCGGGTCAACATACTGTCGAAGCCTTTCACGCGCACCTCGCGAAAGAATCCTGCTTCAGCAAGACGCGCCAAACCATCGGCGTCATTCGCATCCGTCTTGTTCGCCGCCATATCGAGAGCGGCTTTGGCATGGCGCGCATCGATGCAGATGGCTGGCAATCCCTCGGCGCGCAGCGCATGATAGAACCAAACTGACAGCGGGCCGGTTTCGAACACGACGCGCTTTGCGGCCGGCGCCCGCGTGCGGACAAGCTCGGCAATGATCCTGGGATCAGATGCGCACTTCCCGCGCCAGATCCGTTCGCCTTCACGGCGGATCGACACTGCCGTCTCTTTCATCGACACGTCGAGACCGATATGTTCTTCCATGGCTGTTCTCCGTTGATGCTGGGCCCGGCGTCCAGTCGTGAGCCCGTATTTCATCTTATCGGGGAACAGCCACCCTCCAAGGCTATGATCGGTTCAGGGCGCGTCGCTCCCGCGATTACCCCATGTGGACGCCCCCTCGACGGCATCGATGTGCCAGAATGGTGGTGTTTGACAGCCACCGTAAGAGAGGGAGCGTCCACAATGGAAGT